>JASLCD010000162.1 GCA_030146295.1 Chryseobacterium sp. | reverse complement strand
AGACTTACCGACAAAATCACGCTGAATGTTCCGATAGTTTCCGCTGCGATGGACACAGTTACTGAAGCTGATCTGGCTATTGCTTTAGCAAGAGTTGGAGGATTAGGTTTTATTCACAAAAACATGACAATCGCTGAGCAGGCTGCTCAGGTAAACCGTGTAAAGCGTTCCGAAAACGGAATGATCTCCGATCCGGTAACTTTATCTAAAGATCATACCTTAGGAGAAGCGAAAAGCCTTATGTCAAGATATAAGATTTCAGGTCTTCCGGTAGTAGATGCTGATAATGTGCTGATTGGAATTATTACCAACAGAGATGTAAAATATCAGGAAAACCTTGATATGAAAGTAGAAGAGATCATGACCAAAGAAAACCTGATCACTTCAGATAAAGATACCAACCTTGAAAAGGCAAAAGAAATCCTTCTTAAAAACAGAGTTGAAAAACTTCCGATTGTAGATAAAGACAATAAACTTGTAGGATTAATTACCATCAAGGATATTGATAATCAATTGGAATATCCAAATGCTAACAAAGACCAGAATGGTCGTCTTATTGTAGGAGCCGGAGTAGGAGTAGGAGAAGATACATTGGCGAGAATTGAGGCTTTGGTACAGGCTGGAGTTGATATCGTAGCAATCGATTCAGCACACGGTCACTCTAAAGGAGTTTTAGACAAAATATCAGAAATCAGAAAAGCATATCCGAACCTTGATGTTGTAGGAGGAAATATTGTAACTGCAGAAGCTGCAAAAGACCTTATTGAAGCTGGTGCCAATGTACTTAAAGTTGGTGTAGGCCCGGGCTCTATCTGTACAACCAGAGTTGTTGCAGGAGTAGGAGTTCCTCAGTTATCTGCTATCTATAACGTTTACGAATATGCGAAGTCACAAAATGTAACGGTAATTGCTGATGGAGGAATCAAACTTTCAGGAGATATCGTTAAAGCTATTGCAAGTGGAGCAGGTGCAGTAATGCTGGGTTCACTTTTAGCAGGTACAGACGAAGCACCAGGAGAAGAAATTATTTTCCAGGGAAGAAAATTCAAATCTTATCAGGGGATGGGAAGTCTTTCAGCAATGAAGAGAGGAGGTAAAGAAAGATATTTCCAAAGTGAAGCTAAGAAATTTGTTCCGGAAGGAATTGAAGGAAGAGTTCCTCATAAAGGAAAATTGGAAGATGTAATTTTCCAGTTGACAGGAGGTCTGAGAGCTGGTATGGGATACTGTGGTTCTAAGGATATTGAAACACTGCAAAAAGATTCTAAACTGGTAATGATTACAGGAAGCGGTTTGAAAGAATCTCACCCGCATGATGTCATTATCACACAGGAAGCTCCAAACTATTCTTTATAAATCATAATTGAATTTTTATATTTAAAACCGCACAGTTAGTGCGGTTTTTTTATTTTATTATTATATTTTAATCTTTTGATTAATAGTGTGTTAGCTTAATATTTGTGTTTTATCTTATTGTTTATTTTGTTTTATTTTGTGCTTTTTTTTAAGAATAATTTAAATAAAATGAGAAGAGTTTGAGAGGATGTTAGTTTTATTTTTGTATTTGAATGTAACAATAATCTGATTTTTTCTACTAACTATAGTGAAGTTTTAAATTTTACATTGTTTTTTATAGTAAATTTTATTGATTAACGTGTAAAATTAATAAATTTGCAAATTGTTTAATTTTTTTAAATTATCGGAATGAAGAAAACTATCCTTTGTGGGGCATTGTTACTTTCCCTTTCAATCTCAGCACAGCAAAAAAAAGATTGGTGTGACTTTGATAATGAACAGCGAGTACACCAAAAACAGAACGGAGAAATTGATGAAATGATTCGCAATATCCGTGATCGTATTATTAGCAGTAATCAGAAAAATACTGCTAAAAACGCAAATACATATAAAATTGTAAATGGAGTTTACGAAATTCCTGTTGTGGTACACGTAATAACACCTACAGGTGCTGCTATTGGAACATCTTATAATAAAAGTGATGCACAAATTCAGGCATGGCTTGATCGTTGTAATCAAATGTATGCAGGTACATATCAATGGACTCAGGGGATTCCTGCTGATTTTGGTACTGCTGCTACCATGCCGATTAAATTGGTATTGGCTAAAAGAGATCCTAATTGTAATGCGACTACAGGGATTGTTCGATATAACGGAGGTGCTCTTACCGGATATGACGCTTATGGGGTAAACCGTAGTGGAACAAATGGAGTTACTACGGATCAGATTAAGTCAATTGCACCGCACTGGCCTGAGGCATCATACTTTAATATCTACATCATGAATAAAGTAGATGGTGGAGGAACTTACGGTATTATGGGATGGGCTGGGTTACCACAAAATGCTGATGCTAACTACGAATCCTTTATGAAATCTTTTGTGGTTACATTACAGGATGATATTACTTTAGCTCATGAGTTTGGACATAGTATGGGATTACTTCATACTTTTGGAAATGCTAATGCACAACCGCCACAAGGAACCACTTCTACAACTTACTGCCCGGCAACAACTAATAACTGTCAGAATGATGATGATCAGGTATGTGATACGGAAAGATCAAGAAGCTTGCTGAATGATCCTGCACCTACCAACAATGATATGAATTATTGTACTGGAGCAAACTATCAGGGAGTACAGTATAATATGATGAATTATACAAATCCAACAGCATTTAAGTTTACCAATGGACAACACGATAAAGCTGCTCTTACTTTCTTCTTATTAAGAGGATCTTTAAGTACTTCATTAGGAGCAACAGTTCCTTCTGCAGTTACTCCGGTTGGAACACCTATTCCTGCTACATGTAATCCAACTGCAATAACAACTCCTGCTAATTATTTTGTAGGGCCTACTTTAGTAAAGTTAGGAGATATAAATAATGGTACAACAGGATTCTGGGCAGGTAATGCTAATTTTTATGAAGACTATACAGGAGCAAGCTGTTTGAAAGCTACTTCAACTGTTCTTTCAGCAACTGCTACTCATAATCTTCAGGTAAATGTATCTGGTTCTGATAATGATGTAAGAGTTTGGATCGATTACAATAATAACGGTACTTTTGAAGCATCTGAGCTTGTAGCTTCAGGCGATAATATTGTTGCAGATCCAGTTACTGCAATCGGTACTTACAGCACTACGATTACAGCTCCAGCTTCAGTAGTATTGAATACTCCACTTAGAATGAGAGTTCTTGTGGATGATGAGAATCTTAGCATGTCTCCTTGTGGACAATTGAAATACGGTCAGGTTGAAGACTATACAGTGAAATTTGTTACCAACTTAGGAACAGGTGAAGTGAAAGCTGATAACGGTGATTTAACAGTTTATCCAAACCCGGTAGCAACCGGAGATAAAATCTTCATTAAAGCTAAAAATGGTAAAAACCTGAAAGTTTCTATTTCTGATATGGCAGGAAGATTGGTGGCAAGCCCATCGGTAGCTGAAGAAGGAAATGGTGTTTTCAAAGTAGATCAACAGCTTGAAAAAGGAGTATATATGATTCAGATTTCTAACGGAAAAGATTCTAAAACTTCAAAACTGATCATCAAATAAATTGATCAAAGTTTTAAATACATATGAATGTCTCCATTTCAATGGGGACATTTTTTTATTCAATTCTAATATGGATTTAATCCGGATTTGATGTCTTTGTACGGAATTGTCTT
This sequence comes from Chryseobacterium sp., assembly GCA_030146295.1. Classification (GTDB taxonomy): domain Bacteria; phylum Bacteroidota; class Bacteroidia; order Flavobacteriales; family Weeksellaceae; genus Chryseobacterium. The sequence continues at coordinate 15,781 of JASLCD010000162.1, read as the reverse complement.
TTGGATTTTGCTCTTCTATGATATTCACTATCCGCTCCCTACTGATAGGTTATTTGCAATATTTCAGCAGGCGGGAAATAGATAAAAATGATGCACAATACTTGAACCTATACAGCAATTTATGCAATACATGTTCCCTATCATAAAAAATAAAAGCTTCCGGTAACTCCGAAAGCTTCAAGGGCTTGTTTCTTGTAAAAATAATAGTTTATTTTTTCACGAATTTAAATTGATGAGTTTGAAAATTCCGGGTATTTACTTTTAATATATAACCTCCTGGAACAAGTGATGAAACATCAATTTTTGAATCAAACATTTCAGATTTTATAAGTCGTCCGTCCATATTATAAATTTGGATAGACAGTCCATCATCAATGCCTGAAATACGAATAAAATCAGTTACAGGATTGGGGAAAATCTGAATTTTATTTTTTGAAACCTCCGAAGTTCCCAATGTTGTAGTCTGTACATCACCTGTCATGGTAGAGTTTGCTGCAGAAAGATTTCCGCCGCATTGGCTGTTTGTAATCGCCGTATTTTCAAGCCAGGTTCCCACAGTATTGCCTGGAGGGATAGGAAGTGCATTATTACCTGTTGAGTTATAATACAGCAGATAAGGAGTGGTAAAAGTTCCGTTTCCTTCATCTCCAAGAAATTCCCATCTTGTAAGAGTGTTGTTCCATTGAATTTTAAACTCGCAAGTACCCAGTCCGCTACAATCCTGTGCACCATCAATAGGAGTGGTCATATAGATATTCTTATTGAAGGCATCTACTCCCGTTTTATTAAATGTATAAGTATTAGGAGGGCTATCAAACAGGTTTGGGCAGCCACTGAAAGTTATGGTCTGTGCAAAAGCTGAGCTTCCGACCAACAGACATAATAAGTAGAAAACTTTCATAGCTGTTAGTTTTGCGATGGAAAGACTCCTGTTAATGAAATAATACATTTCAGGGTAATAAAAGGAGGTCTGTTTTCATGAGGCTGGCTTCCTCCTGTGTTTCCTATCATCGTACTCTTCATCGTAGTGTTTGCTGTTGTATCAGAATATTCTTTATCAAGAATTTTAGTATCTGCCGGAAGGCTATTTGTGGGTAAATTTTGATTTCCTTCAGCAGTCACAGCATTTACAGCATGATTATGAGCCGGCATTTGTGTGATGTTTAATGTCACACTTTCAGCTCCCCCGATTTGTCCCATTGTATAATTAGTTGGTCCTCCCGGAGCCTGGCCGTTATGAACAATTACTCTTCCTCTCATATCAGGTAAAGCAAATGTGGTGGTCCCGTTTCCTCCATAAGTAGTTCCTAATAATGAAAAAAGTGCTTGATTCTGAGAGATGGACAGAAGCTGTCCATTACATTCTGCCCAGTTTTTGGGAGCAAAAGTATAAGGTACAAAGGCAATTTGCCCTAAAAAAGGATCAGATGCCTGAGCTTTTAGAGCTGGAGCAAGTGCACTGCATATCAGCAGCGTACATGCAAAAAGTAAGTTTTTCATGATAATAAGATTTAGGTAGTATAAATTTAGGAAATAATTTAAATAAAATACGTTATTAAAAGAAAAACCTTTCGCTATATAGCGAAAGGTTAGATTTTATTTATTGAAAACTGTATTATTATAGATTTTTTCTCTAATGCTTAAAGGAGCTTGATCTGTTTAATTTTTCAAATTATCTTTAAAATCCTCGATTCTGAAATCTGTCAGCGCATTGCCTTTTTCAATTTTTTCTTTAGAATACAACCTGAAATCATTTTCTGTTTTTTCTAAAAGATAATCATAAGGTCCTATATGAGAAATTAATTTTACCAAAACCGGGGAAATTTCAAGACAGATAAACAGTCCCATAATAAAGGAAGCTGCTAATCCTATAATAGCCGAATTTTTACCCAATTCATCCAATGCCTGAAGTCTTGCTGCAAAGCCATTGAATTTATCCTCAAAAGTCTCTGTAGATTTTCTTTCCGTTTCCAGATTCGTATATATCTTGGAGATTTCCTTATCCAGATATTCCAGTCTTGGAGAAGCCTGTTTTTGATAGTTTTCAAGATCTTGTCTGCGCTGCTCTTTCAGTTCCTGTTTACGTTTAGCATTCGGCCCGTAACCTTCTTTTCCACTGGTTAGCCCGGATTGTTTTCCCAGAATTTCCTTTTCAAGTTCTACGGAAGCAGAATCATAGGCTTTCTGATACTCTGCGATTTTTCCTGAAATCTGTTGTTTTTCTGTTTCAAAAGGCCCGCTCTGTTGAAGAATCCTTCCGTTCATTTCTCCCTGAAGCTGTTTTTTATTCCTTTGGATAATCGTGTTCAATTGTTTGTTTACCTCTTTCTCGAATATCTTAAGCTCGAGTGGTTTTGAAATAATAATCCCTAAAAATGTAGCAAGGATAAGACGGGGGATAGCCATAAGAATCTGATTCCACCAGGTTCCTGTTTTTTTTATGGAAGAAACAATGTAGCGGTCAAGATTAAAGATCATCAGCCCCCATAGAATTCCAAATCCAACGGCAGCCCAGATATTGTCAAATACCGTATACATGGCATAGCCCGCAGATAAAGTTGCAAATACTGCAGTGAAAAGTACAATCCCTCCAATCCCGGAGAATTTATTCCATTCGCTCGGAGTCTTTCTTAAAATATGAATGTTTCCGCCGGAACATACCATGAGAAACTTTTGGAACCAGTTTATTTTATGAGTTCCTTGATTTATAGTTTGTTGGTTTGTTTTCATAACTGAAAATTTATACAAAGGTAATACTAAAAATCATACCAATGTAAAAGATAGTATTATGTTTTACCAAGTAATTATATGTATTTTCGTAAAATAGTGTTTCTTAGAGAATTAAAACAACCATTTGGAAGAATAGAATTAAACGAATGAAAATTATTTCAAGCGATCCGGGTTTTGCTTCAAAAAGCTTTCCCATCCGGAATATGACTTAGTATCCGTAATGGTTCCGGAATTGAAATGATGACATACTGCAACGGCAAGACCGTCCGAGGCATCGAGATATTTGGTAGGGAATTCTTTTAAATTTAGAAGATTCTGAAGCATACCTGCTACCTGCTCTTTACTGGCATTCCCGTTTCCGGTGATCGCCATTTTGATTTTTTTCGGAGAATATTCGGTGATCGGAATGTTTCTGTAAAGGCTGGCAGCCATGGCTACTCCCTGAGCACGGCCAAGTTTAAGCATACTTTGTACATTTTTACCAAAGAAAGGAGCTTCAAGAGCTACTTCATCAGGATGAAACTCGTCGATAAGAGACAACGTTCTTTCAAAAATATATTTGAGCTTGGTTTCGTGATTGGGATATTTTTTTAAGATCAGCTCATGGATAGAGACCATCTCCATTTTTCCTTTTTTTACGGAGATGATACCAAATCCCATTATGGCTGTTCCCGGGTCAATACCTAAAATTATTTTCTCTGAAATCATTGCCCCAAAGATAGGACTTTCTTAGTTTTTTAGAGGTTAAAAGTATTGGAAATGACTTTCATTCCTATTTAAAACTTTAGTACCTTTAAGCAAAAATGATTATGAAAAATGTATTTAATGTACTTATTGTTCCCGTTTTTGTATTCTGTAATTTTCAGATAGAGAATGGGTTAGGTCAGAAAAGGGCGCCGCTTTCAGAAACTATAAACAGAAAAGGCGACCGAATTATTTATTTGTTTTTCAAAGCAGATAAAGATCAATCGGGAAATGCAAAAGTTACCCTTCAGAGCAGTAGAATTGCAGAGGGTAAATTGAAGCAGATCTCTTCTTTTGAAAGAAATGAAGCCGATAAAGGAGATCTTATTATTACTCTGGCTGATTCTGGCGGGAAAGAAGTGGCAAGACAGCTTGTGAAAGATCCCCTTAATCCTGAATTGGAAGTGTACGAAAAAGAAGGAATTTCCAGACATAAAGCTTCCCTTCAAAATGCAGAATTCAGCGCCCGGTTTTCCTATTCTGAAAATATTCAGACGGTAAAGGTTGAAAAAACAACTGATGATGGAGTACAACTATTATTCACCAAAAAACTATAATTATGAAAAAAATTCTATTATCCCTTTTGATAGGCAGCAGCTGCTTTGCCCAGACATTTGAGACTGTTCCGCTTTTACAGAACGGAGATAACAGCAAAAGAATTATTATTGCTGTTTTAGGAGACGGATTTACCGCTGCTCAGCAAACTGCCTTTACAACATCAGCTCAGAATACTGTTAATTATCTTTTTACAAAAAGCCCCTATACAGAATATAAAAATTACTTTAATGCTTATGCTGTAAAAGTAATTTCCACTGAATCTGGAGTAAAGCATCCGGGGACGGCTACAGATGTTACTGAGCCTGTTATTCCTGTTTCCAATCCGAACAACTATCTGGGCTCTACTTTCGATGTGGGAGTTCACAGATGTATCTACAGCAATACAACCAATAAAGTAGGACAGGTACTGGCTGCCAATATCCCTGATTATGATATCACCTATGTATTGGGTAATTCTACAGAGTATGGAGGCTGTGGAGGAACTTATGCTTTTGCCTCTTTAAATGGCTCTTCAAATGAAATTGTGGTGCATGAGCTGGGACATTCCTTTGGGAAATTAGCGGATGAATATTGGTTTTCAGGTACACTGGAATCAGCAAATAAAACTCAGAACTCCAATCCTGCAACAATCAAATGGAAGAATTGGGTAGGATTAAATGGAGTAGGAGTGTATGCTCATGCTGAAAGCCCCAGCTGGTTCCGCCCGCATCAGAGTTGTGAGATGAGGTATCTTAACCAGCAGTTCTGCTCCGTATGTAAAGAGGCTATTATCGAAAAGATCCATAGTTTAGTATCCCCTATAGATTCCTTCACACCTGCCAATAATACTACGGTAGATGCTACATCTAATGTCACTTTTACAGCTACTGAGATTCTTCCCAATCCTAATACATTGGTCAACACCTGGAATTTAAATGGAACAACACTTGGCTCAACAGGAAGCAGCGTCACCATTACTCCTGCACAACTGAATAATGGAAATAATACATTAACATTGTCCGTAGTAGATAATAATCCACTTTTGAAAGTTGATAACCACAGTACTCTGCATGTTACTACTGTTTCCTGGACTCTGAGTAAATCTACTCTTAAGCTTTCGGAAGTAAAAGCTGAAGAAAGACGCTTCAGTGTGTATCCGAACCCTACAGACGGAGAATTTTTCATCAAAGGAAAACAAGAATTTTCAAAAGATATAAAAGTAGAAATCTATGATACTTCCGGAAAACTGATCCCATCCGGATTTCAATTCAAAGATGCCGGAATTAAGATTGACATTAAAAACTTTCCTACAGGTACATATCTCTTGAATATAAAAGAAAACAAAAATCTGATTCTCTCTCAGAAGATCGTAAAAGAATAAATTGAACAGAGCCGGCTCCCAAAGCCGGTTTTTATTTTTCCAGTTTTTTCTCTGCTATAGGAACCCAATGTCCGTCATGACGGAGAAGCAAAATTTTATCAACTATAAATTTAGTTTTGTATTCCTGTGTTTTGTACTTCTCCCAGGCTTGTAGATAGTTTTCCCAGGTCAGATCTCTGTATCCTACAGTAATATGTGGGGTAAAAGAATATTTTGAAAAATTAAATTGCTGCTTCACACGGTAATAAAGCTCTGTGAGATGTGCATTTTCTTCCGGATGTACAAATAAAACAGGGTTTTTCGGATTGGCAAAACTTCCAAAACCATTCAGTTCAATTTCAAAGGAAGCCATTTCTGTATTGATCTTCCGGAAAGCAGTGTGGATATCACTCTCCCGTTCAATTTCTCTGGAGAAAGGAGGGAAAAGCGTAATATGTGCTTCATTTTTCAAAGCCTTGGAATTGGCATACCGGATTGCCAGATCTCTTTTAAAGGCTTTTACCTCTTCAATGATCTCCTGAGGGGGATAGATGGCTATGAAGTACATTTTTTTCATAAGGCAAATTAAAAATTTTTATATTAAATTTATATGCATAAGAAAATTATGCATATGTTTGCAATGTATATAAATCATTCTATGAAAAAGAATAGTCTTTATAAAGGTACCTTACAGAATATTATTTTGAAGCTTCTTTCAAAAGAAGTCAAAATGTATGGATATCAGATTACTCAGAGGGCAAAAGAACTCACGGAAGGAGAGCTTGAAATGACAGAAGGAGCACTTTATCCATTGCTGCATAAATTGGAGGGTGACGGGATGATTATTTCTGAAATCCAGAAGATCAACGGAAGAGACCGTAAATATTATCTGCTGACTGAAAAAGGTAAAAAACAACAGGCAGAAAAAGAGACTGAGATGAGAAGTTACTTATTAAACCTACAGACGATATTCAATATATGATCACCGAAGACCAGGAAAATAAAATTACGGATTATCTGATAGCTCAACAGCTCTCATTGGATATTCTGGTAGAAATCAGAGACCATATGATCAGTCAGGTCTCAGATCTTCAGCATAATGATGCTGTCAGTTTCGAGGAAGCCTTTGCAAAGATAAAAGAATCCTGGAAAGGAGAATTTAAATTAGTGAACTATCTGCTATTTTATCCAACGACAATCCCTTTGATGGCCAAAAAGATTATCCAGGAAAAATACATGGTGCTTTTCAGAAAATCTTTAATGATAGGGCTATTGGCTTTTGGAATTAATCTAATGCTGATCTTTATCACAAAAAATCAGGAAGATTATAATATATTTTTCAAACTGCTGAACGGATCATTTTTATTGGGTTCGGTATTGATATTGATTTTTAATTATAAGATCTGGAAATATCTGAAAGCAGATTTCAAATACAAGGGAAAATGCCTTTACACAATGTATCAGCAGAACATAGGGTTGATGGTTGTATGTGCTTCTTCAATGGCACAGGTTGTAATGAGGAACGGGAGCTATGCTTATCAGTTTTTCAGACAGCACAATCATTCTGAAGTCTTCCCGGCCTTAGTTACATTGATTCTTCCTTTTATACTGCAGACAGCCCTTGTTTTTGCTGTATTCAATTTTATGGAGCACAAAAAGAATTTGGTTAAAATGCAGGAATTTCTTAAACCCGCATAAAACGTAGATGATTCAATTAATGTTTTGATCTAAGCTGTGTAAGGGTGTTCTCAAGATGATCTGTAATCTTTTTTACTTCAATATGAGGTCTGAAGATAACCCCTTTTCCTTTTTCCTCATCAGCAATATTAGAAAGAATAATCACGGACGTTTTGGTATCCGGATAATAGATGTTTAATGAAGGAGAACCTTTTATATAACCGCTGTGAAAATAAGAATTGGGTTGTCCAATATTAAGCATTATACCGTATGCATAGCCCATTTTTCCAAAGATTGCATGACGTCTTTCTGCACTTTTGGCCATGAATAGTTTCAGGGTTTCAGGCTTTAAAATTTTCCCGCCATACAAAGCATTGTTCCATGAATGAAGATCCTGAATGGTAGATAATATTCCGCCCGCAGGAGTTCCGATTTCCTGTCCGGCTAATCTTTTCGGCATGTTGGGAACTTCCTGAAATTTTGCAGGTGTACCAAGATAGGCACTGGCAAAGTTGTTTCCTTTAAAAATATCACCCGTTGAAGAATGTTTCATTCCTGCTTTTTTAAAGAGCTCCTGAGCATTTTCAGCATAAGACTTTCCGGAAACTTTTTCCACGATTTTTCCAAGTGTATTGAATCCGTCATTGGAATAGAAGAAGTCGGAACCGCTTTTAAACATGAGTTTTCCTCCCACCATATTCAACCCTGAAGTATGGTTTAATAATTGATGAATGGTAATGTTTTCATATTCTTTACGCTGGAATTCCTTCAGGTATTTTGAAACTTTATCGGTCACATTCAGTTTTCCCTGTTCCATTTGAAGCAAAACCAAAACAGCTGTAAACTGCTTGCTTACCGAGCCTATAGCAAAGATAGTGTTGCTGTCAATTTTAGTTTTCTTTTTAAAATCAGAATATCCGTTTTCTCTTCTGTAAAGGGGAATGGAGTCTTTAAAAATGGCGATGCTTCCATTGAAATGATACTTTTTGAAAGTAGAATCAATCTGTTGTTCTAAAAGTGTTTTCTGAAACGCAGCGACAGTAGAATCTATAATCGCTTTTTTGTCAACAGGAGATGCTTTTGGAGCTTCAGTTGTACAGGAAAATAAAAAACAGAATAAGGTCAGGAATACTAAATTTTTGATCACAGGTGTTGTATTTTTAAATGATGGTTGGTACTCTTAAAGATACTAAAATATCCAGGAGAGCATTAAAGGAAGCAAATTGCGTGCTAGGACGGGGTTTCCGATCAATTTAATATAGATTTGATGAATCTTTGGGTAGTATTTAATACTTTTGAAATAGATTATTGATCACAATTATTATGAATGAACATTTGAAAAATGATTCGGCAAACATAGAGCATTTGCTGAATATTGTTAAAAAGCAAGGGGCAGCATATCTAAATTCCATAGAAGAAAGAGCTACATCAATAATCAATCACCAGATGTCCGAAAAAACAGGACTCCCGGAATCCGGGTACGGAACAGAAAAGGCTTTACAGATTTTCAATGAAAAGTTTGAACCGATTATGGTAGGGTCCGGAGGACCGAGATACTGGGGATTTGTGACAGGAGGTGCTACTCCGGCATCAGTGGCCGGCGACTGGCTGGCGACGGTTTATGATCAGAATACACAATCGGTAACAGGACAGGGAGATATTTCTGCAAATGTAGAGGTAGACACCATACAGCTTTTGCTGAAACTTCTTCAGCTTCCGGAAGGCTTTCTGGGAGGTTTTGTATCGGGAGCAACGATGTCTAACTTTACCTGTTTGGCTGTCGGCCGTCAATGGCTGGGGAAAGAGCAGGGAAGAGATATTGCGAAAGAAGGTGTTTCCGGAACGATAAAGATCCTTACTGCCACACCTCACTCGTCTTCCATAAAGTCATTGTCACTCCTGGGCCTGGGCAGCAGTAATATCATTAAAATTAAAACGGAAGAAGGAAACCGGGAAGCCATTCATATCAAAGATCTGGAAGAAAATATCCTGAAGCTTAATGGAGAACCATTTATTCTCATTTCAAGCGGAGGAACGGTAAATACTGTGGATTTTGATGATTTCAAAGCGATCAGCAGATTAAAAGAAAAATTCAATTTCTGGTGGCACATTGATGCTGCTTTCGGTGGCTTTGCAGCATGTTCGGAAACACACCAGTATCTTGTGGAAGGCTGGGAACATGCAGACAGTATTACGGTAGATTGTCACAAGTGGCTGAATGTTCCTTATGAAAGTGCCGTGTTTCTTATTAAAGAGCAGCATAAAATTTTCCAGGTAGAAACTTTTCAGAATTCAAATGCTCCTTATCTGGGAGATCCGTTGGAAAATTTCAGCTATTTAAATTTTCTTCCGGAGAATTCAAGAAGATTGAAGGCGCTTCCTGCATGGTTCTCTCTTATGGCCTATGGTAAAAAGGGATATCAGGAGATTGTAGATAAGAATATAGGATGGGCAAAACAGTTTGGAGAGCTGATTGATAATAGTCATGATTTTAAGCTGCTGGCTCCGGTAAGATTGAATACGGTTTGTTTTACATTGAAAGAGGAATCAAGACAGGATGAGGTAGGACGATTTCTTGAAATGCTTAATAATACAGGGAAGGTCTTTATGACCCCCACTTTTTATAATCAGCATAAGGGAGTAAGAGCTGCCTTTGTAAACTGGATGACCGGTGAAAAAGATATCAGACAGGTATTTGATCTTATGAATGAAATCATTACTGAAATAAAATAATAGATTGAACAGCCTGTGGATAAATATTCACAGGCTTATTTTAACAGCAGGTCACAAAACCAGAAAATATATTCGGCATCATCTTCTTCAGGAGAGGCTTTAGGTTTGGGATAAGTTTTCTTGACGGTTTCCCCGATTTCAAATTGAATAGGATTTCTGAAAATAGGTCCGTCAAAAGTAAAAGTATGAAATTCTCCATTTTCTCCACATGGATCCACATTTTCAGGGAGATCATTGATAAACTTCTGATCAATAATTCGTCCGGCGAAGCTTTTATCCAGATAAGTTCCGTTGACGCAGGTGACAATGGTTTTAAAGCCAAGTTCCAAAAATTCATGGATGAGGTTGGAGGTATTTTGTTTCCAAAGAGGAAATACAGCTTTCATACCGATCGCGTTTAATTGATCTTCCCTGTATTTTCGCAGATCTTCCAGAAAAATATCACCGAAAACGGAATGAGTAATGCCTTGATTTTGAATTTCCGTCATTGTTTTACTCATGATGCGTTGGTATTCTTCCATCGAAGGCTCTTTAGGCAGCTCCATTTTAATCAATGGAATTCCCAGACTTTCAGCCTGTTTTTCTAAAAGAGAAACGTGGACACCATGCATAGATATCCTTTGAAATTCTTCATTAATACTTGTAAGCAGCGTAGAAATCTCATATTGATCTTCCTGTTGTATTTTATAGAGAGCCAGAGCAGAATCTTTTCCGCTGCTCCAGTTGAATAAAGCTTTTGGTTTCATTTTGAAAATAAAAATCTTTCAAAAATAGGGAGATTTTATGGTTAATACGATATGAAATACTATTGCCGGTAGGATACAATCACTCCGTTCTCTACATCATATTCTTCAAAGAGTTCTTTCGCATAGGCTTCCGTTAGAAAATAAGACCTGATATTGTTTTTATTGTCTTCAAATTCTTCCTTGGTGATCAGTTCACCATCAAGAAAATACAGAAAGTCTTTATTCTTAGGACTGGGGTGCAAGTCTTTTGCTTTATCCAGATCCAGATTTACCGAGGTATTATCTTTGATTTGTTGGCTACCAACAATGAGAAAATATTTGTTCTCATTCCATTTCTCATTCCGGGTATTCGGACCTTCAAGTACAAAGATGTTTTTTAATTTTATATTATCCGAAGGAATGCTTATATAATTCAGAGACCCTGAACTGATTTTTTGGGTTGGGGTAAGAATCGTAATAACATAACTTTGTTTTAAGATTTCTTCATTTCCGGAAAATTTCACTTGCAGATCTTTGTTAATGTTAGGCTTGGGATAATATCCTTTTGATCCGTAAGGTGGTTCTTCTACTGGTTTGGCTGCATAAACAATAAGTCCGTCAAGATTATCATAATTTCGGAGTGTATCTATTTTTGTTTTTTGTGCATTGACATTGGACATGAACAATACAGAAAGAAATATACCTCCTGCGACTTTACTTAAAGGAAATTCAGAAAGTCTGTAGATGGTTTTCTCCTTTTGATCGGGAGCAGATATTCTGCCAGCCTGAATTCTTCCACAAATGGATTCATTTGACTGTAATAATGCTCTGATTTCTGCATCCGATTTCTGCGTGAGATCATGTACTTTCTTTGAACAGAAATCACAAAAACTTCCCCCAGGGATGTCCTGCATGTTTTCTCTGCCAACGTGGCATGGCTCATTGATTCGAAATTCTTTTTCCATGATCTCAGTTTTGTTCATATTAAAAATACAAAAAACTTTCAGGTAAAACCTTTACTTCCAATTAAATAAGTTTTATCTGGAATAAAGCAGATATAGATTATCTATAAAACTTTTATTGGTGAGTTTCCTTTTTGCTGCTTCATCATAAACTGCTATGTATTTATATTCAGGATGTTCTGTTTTTATTTTTTCAAATTTTCTTTTTCCTATTTTCTTACCATCAAAAAAATAATAATCCGGAGGTTGTGGTTTTGTAATGACAACAGCGCCTATGGTGACATACCTTTTTTCAATTTCAAAGTTTTGTTTGGCCATTAGTTCATTCGTCTTCAGAATTGAGGTATTGGAATCTGTAACTTCTTTATTCATTGAATCTTTAAAAGTATAATCAATCCTGATAACATTATATTCGGTTAAAGCTTTTTCGGGAAAAGTTAATGTGAAATTTCCCTGATCATCAGCCTTTGCACGGAACAGCTTTTCTAATGTTACTAAAGAGATTTCTGCTGTGTTGATCAAAGTATCGTTAATAGAATCTAATTTACCTGTTATTGTAATATCTTTATGATAAATGTTCTCTACAGAAGATTGGTTGCTTGTCTGTGCGTAAGTATACGTGGCGGATGTTAATGTTAAAGCTAAAAATATACTCGAAAAAGTGGGTTTTAGAAATGAAGTTTTTCCACAGATAGATGGGTTGTGTCTTAAAATTTTAGCTATTTCTTGCTCATGGAGACGATCGAGATCCCATACTTTTTTTTGGCAGGTATCACAAAATCTGCCATCTGCTACATCCTGCATATCCTCCCAGGTCTGCTTGCAAGGCTCTTTAATTTGAATTTTTTTCACGATTTAATGTTGCTTATTATCTACTAAAATACAAAAAAACCTCAAAGAATTTCTTTGAGGTTTGATTTATAAAAATGTATATCCACTTAAGGCTTACATATTTCTTCTGTATTTACCACCTACTTCAAATAAAGCGTTGGTAATTTGTCCTAACGAACAGTATTTTACAGCATCCATCATCACTTCAAATAAGTTTTGCTGGTTGATGGCAGCATGCTGAAGTTGTTTCAGAGCTTCTTCAGATCTGCTGTCATTCGCTTGCTGGAAGTTAAGAAGAGATTCTATCTGCGCTTGTTTTTCTTCTTCTGTAGAACGGATAACTTCTCCTGGTAAAACAGTTGGGGAACCGTCTTTTCCTAAGAACGTATTCACTCCGATGATCGGATATTCACCCGTATGCTTCAGCCATTCGTAATGCATAGATTCTTCCTGGATTTTTGAACGCTGATACATCGTTTCCATTGCTCCAAGAACACCACCTCTTTCTGTGATTCTGTCGAATTCCGTATATACAGCTTCTTCCACAAGATCCGTTAATTCTTCAATGATAAATGATCCCTGAAGCGGATTTTCGTTTTTAGCCAATCCTAATTCTTTATTGATGATTAACTGGATTGCCATTGCTCTTCTTACAGATTGCTCAGTAGGAGTCGTGATCGCCTCGTCATAAGCATTGGTGTGAAGAGAGTTACAGTTATCATAGATTGCATAAAGCGCCTGAAGAGTGGTTCTGATATCATTGAAATCAATTTCCTGAGCATGGAGAGATCGTCCTGAAGTCTGAATGTGATATTTCAACATCTGGCTTCTTTCATCTGCTCCATATTTTAACTTCATCGCTTTAGCCCAGATTCTTCTTGCTACACGCCCGATTACTGAATACTCAGGGTCGATACCGTTGGAGAAGAAGAAAGATAAGTTTGGTGCAAAATCGTTGATGTCCATTCCACGGCTTAAGTAATATTCCACATAAGTGAAACCGTTGGCCAATGTGAATGCCAATTGAGAAACCGGGTTGGCCCCTGCTTCAGCAATATGGTATCCTGAAATGGAAACAGAGTAGAAGTTTCTTACTTTTTCTCTGATGAAATATTCCTGAACATCACCCATTAGTCTAAGGGCAAATTCCGTAGAGAAGATGCATGTATTCTGAGCCTGGTCTTCTTTTAAGATGTCGGCCTGAACGGTACCACGAACGGTAGCAATTGTTTTGGCCTTAATTTCTGCATATACATCTGCAGGAATTACTTCATCACCCGTTAATCCTAAAAGCTGCAATCCTAAGCCGTTATTAGATGGAGGAAGTTCACCTTTATATTGAGGTCTTTCTAACCCTTTATCGTCAAATTTTTCCTTAAGTTTAGCCTCTACTTTAGCTTCTAAACCATTTTCTTTGATATATTTTTCAACATTCTGGTCGATAGCCGCATTCATAAAGAAAGCCAATAGCATCGGTGCAGGACCGTTGATGGTCATTGAAACCGAAGTCAATGCATTCACAAGGTCGAACCCTGAATATAGTTTCTTAGCATCATCTAATGTGGCGATAGAAACCCCAGCATTTCCGATTTTACCGTAAATATCCGGTGGTAAAGCGGGATCCTGACCATACAACGTTACAGAGTCAAAAGCGGTGGACAGACGTTTTGCAGGCATTTCTGCAGAAACATAATGAAATCTTCTGTTGGTTCTTTCAGGACCACCTTCTCCGGCAAACATCCTTGTCGGATCTTCACCGGTTCTCTTGAATGGATAAATTCCTGCAGTATAAGGGAAGCTTCCCGGAAGATTCTCCTGACCTTTCCACTGAATCAGATCTCCCCAGTCATTGTATTTTGGTAATGCGATTTTTGGAATTCTCAAATGAGATAAAGATTCTGTGGAAGTTTCCACCTTAATCTCTTTTCCTCTTACAAAATAAGAATAAAACTCTGCCTGGAATGCTTTCTTGGTATCATCCCAGGTTTTCAGAAAGTCGATGTTATCCTGTTGAAGTTCTTTTTCTGCTTTTTGGTATTCAGCATCTAAAGTTTCATTGGAAAGAAAGCTTCTTACGCCTTCAATATGATACATTTTTCTGGCTAGTGCAGCCTGCTTTTCAATATTGATGTCGTACTGTTTGTTATTTTCAACGATTTCAGATAAATAGCGAACTCTTTTTGGAGGGATGATCGTTACTTCGTCTGTAATTTCCTGTTCAACAAAACCTTGCAGTTTTAAATCTGGAAATTTGTCATTTACTTTTGCAACTAATCTGTTATAAAGTTCTGTTGTTCCATGATCATTAAACTGAGATGCCTTTGTCGCGTAAACCGGCATGTCGTCCAAAGGACTTTCCCACAACAAATGGTTTCTCTGGAACTGTTTTCTTACTGCCTGAAGCGCATCCAGAGCTCCTCTTTTATCAGATTTGTTTAATGCTACAAGATCTGCATAGTCCAGCATGTCGATTTTTTCCAGCTGTGTAGAAGCCCCGTATTCAGGAGTCATTACGTACATAGAAACATCGGCAAAATCTGAAACTTCTGAACCAGACTGTCCGATCCCTGAAGTTTCAAGGATGATGACGTCAGGATGAGCCAGTTTAAGTACATTCAGAGCAGAATGGATAAATGGAGAAACGGAAACGTTATTTTCTCTGGTTGCCATAGAACGCATATAAACTCTGGGATCATTGATCGCGTTCATACGGATTCTGTCTCCTAATAATGCTCCTCCGGTTTTCTTTTTCGAAGGGTCGATAGAGATGATGGCGATTTTTTTATCGGTATTCGAACGTAAGAAACGTCTTACAAGCTCGTCTGTTAAAGAAGATTTACCTGCTCCTCCGGTACCTGTAATACCAATAATTGGAATGGTTAAATCTTTAGATTTTTCGTCAATTGCTTTTACAAGTTCAGGTTTTTCTTCTGAAAAGTTTTCAACAGCAGAGATAATACTGGCGATGCTTATTGAGTTTTCAAAGCTGATAGCATCCAGGTCGTCTGCAGTAACATCTTTTCCTGTAGCAAAATCTGATCGGTGTACAAGATCATCAATCATTCCCTGAAGGCCAAGTTCGCGGCCGTCGTCCGGAGAATAAATTCTGTCGATTCCGTAAGCCATCAGATCCTTGATCTCTTCCGGAAGAATTACACCGCCACCGCCACCAAAAATCTTGATCTGCGGTGAGTTTTTTTCTCTCAAAAGGTCATAGATGTATTTGAAATATTCTGTGTGACCTCCCTGATATGAAGTTAATGCAATAGCATTGGCATCTTCCTGGATTGCTGTATTTACAACTTCCTCTGCTGATTTATCGTGTCCTAAATGGATCACTTCGCATCCTGTTCCCTGAATAACACGACGCATAATATTGATCGCAGCGTCATGCCCATCAAATAATGAGGCAGCAGTTACGATTCTTACCTTGTTGGTTGGAGTATATTTTTGGGTTTCCATAAAAATTCTAGAAAGTTTCT
>JASLCD010000160.1 GCA_030146295.1 Chryseobacterium sp. | reverse complement strand
TCTTCCCGTGATATTCTTTCACTCATAGCTTAGGAATTTTTTAGTTGTTCAAAAAGTTCTTTCTGCTTTTCGGTAAGATTGGTTGGCAGTTTCACTTCATAGGTTACAAAAAGATCTCCGTGTTCTCCATCTTTTTTATAAACAGGAAAACCTTTCCCCTTCAATCTTACGGTAATTCCAGTTTGGGTTTCCGGTTTTACTTTAAGTTTTACACTTCCTTCCAGGGTATTTACATTCACTTCTCCTCCTAAAACAGCGGTATACAGATCAATCACCACTTTGGTTTTCAGATCATCTCCGATTCTTTCAAAATTCGGATCAGCCGGGATATTGAAAGTAATATACAAATCTCCGTGAGGGCCACCATTGACACCAGGATTACCATGTCCTTTCAGTTTGATCTGCTGACCGTCATACACTCCTGCCGGAATTGTAATTCTGACTTTCTTGCCATTAATATCAAAAGTTTGCGGATGGGTTTTTGCGGCATCTCTCAGGTTCAGGGTCAGCTCTGCTCTAATATCCTGTCCTTTAAATTTACCGGAAGCTCTTCCTCTTGAGCTTTTACCAAATCCACCGCCTGAACTACCGAACATATTCTGGAAGAAGTCTGAAAAGTCTTCCCCTTCACCAAAATCAGCACCGGAGAATCCACCGCCATAATTTTGCTGCTGGTATTGTCTTTGCTGCTGCTGTTGGGCTTTTTCGTATTCTTC
The DNA here is from genome assembly GCA_030146295.1 of Chryseobacterium sp. GTDB lineage: Bacteria > Bacteroidota > Bacteroidia > Flavobacteriales > Weeksellaceae > Chryseobacterium. The sequence goes on along the minus strand of JASLCD010000160.1, from coordinate 19,625 downwards.
ACCGTGTTTCCAGTGTTCTCCGTATTTGTCGTATTTGGATCTGTTTTCCGGATTGCTGAGCACTTCATTGGCTTCGTTCAATTCTTTGAACTGCCTTTCTGCTTCTTTATCATCAGGATTTAGATCGGGATGAAGTTTCCTGGCCAGTTTACGGTAGGCCTTTTTGATATCATCCTGTGTTGCGCTTTTATCTACGCCTAAAATTTTATAGTAATCTATATAAGCCATAGAAATGAGGTTTACCCAAATTTATGAAATTTAGGTCTGAAAATTGTATAACAAAATGTTAAAAATAAACCTATCTTTGATAAAAAGCGCCACATGAAAGAGGTACTGAAAAACTACTCTGGAATCATATTTTTACTTTTGGGAATCACGATTGGAAGCATCATTGGAATTGTTGCCCCCGGCTTTGTGGAATACATAAAACCTTTGGGGGATATTTTCCTTAATCTTCTTTTTGTGAGTGTAGTTCCTTTGGTATTTTTTGCTGTGTCCAATTCTATAGCTTCTCTGGAACAACAATCTAAATTTGGAAAAATCATCCTTGTGATGTCACTTACCTTTTTATTCTTTATTCTCACGGCAGCTGTTTTTACCATCTGTGCGGTTTACCTTTTTCCGGTTTCGGGAATTTCAGGAAGTGCTGAGATTATTTCTGAAGCAGCGAATGATGATACATGGGGCAACAGGATTGTAAGTTTCTTTACGGTAGGCGAATTCACTGAACTTTTCTCAAGAAGGAATATGCTGGCTCTTTTGGTATTTGCATTTCTGACAGGATTTGCGGCCAGAAAGACAGGTGAAAAAGGGCAGCCTTTCAGGGTTTTTATTGCTTCAGGATATGAAGTGATGAAAGAGCTTCTTTTATTGGTTATGAAACTGGCTCCCATTGGTTTGGGTGCTTACTTTGCCTATCAGGTAGCGACTTTGGGACCACAGCTTTTCGGATTTTATGCTAAACCTTTAGGGCTGTATTATATTGCAGGAATTATTTACTTTCTGGTCTTTTTTTCTATTTATGCTTTTATGGCAAACGGGCAAAAAGGGATCAAAAGTTTCTGGAGTAATGCGATCTACCCTACGCTAACAGCCATAAGTACCTGCAGCAGTTTTGCAACCATGCCTGCCAATTTACAGGCCGCATCAAAGATCGGAATCCCCAACTCTATTGCCAATCTGGTGATTCCTATCGGGACTACCCTGCATAAAAACGGATCTTCTATGTCTTCTATCATCAAGATCTATGTAGCATTCTTAATTATTGGAAGGGATTTCTTTGATCCTGCGAACTTGCTTCTGGCTTTGGGAATTACTGTATTTGTAAGTATTGTGGCTGGTGGTATTCCTAATGGCGGATATATTGGTGAAATGCTGATGATCTCTGTATATAAATTGCCTCAGGAAGCAATTCCTGCTGTAATGATTATTGGAACCCTGGTAGATCCTTTAGCTACGGTATTGAATGCTGTAGGAGATATAGTGGCAGCCATGTTTGTCAACCGGTTTGTAAAGGTCTGACTTATTTTTTCATTTCCTCACATTATTCACTTCGTTTTACGGGTTCCAGGTTTTCATATTCATCGGGAGTGAAAAGGCTGTAATGAACTTTAAAAGTCTTCCCTAAAGGTGTTTCCAGAGAGAAACCACCGGGTCCGAAGCCATCTGTAACATCTAATGTAAAATGTGAATATTTCCAGTATTCAAAAAGGTCACGGTCTATCCAGAACTCATATCCATTGATGGTTCCAATCATTGCATCATTCATCCTGGGGAAAAAACCTCCTTTTTCAAAACATTGTGGCTGCGTGCCTTCACAGCATCCTCCTGCCTGATAGAACATCAGGGGGCCGTACTGATCTTCCAGCTTACGGATCACTTCAAGTGCCTGCTCTGTTGCGGAGAGTCTGGATATTTTTGCTTCCATTATTTTTATTTTAGTGTAATGCAAACCTCTTTATAAAAGATCCCGGCAATATACATCTAACCGGGATCAGCAACACATCATCAATTAATTTGAACCGGCAATATCCAAAACGATTCTGCCGTCAATCTGTCCTTTTTTCATTTTATCGAATACATCATTGATATCTTCAAGCTTTGCAGAAGTGACGGTAGCTTTCACCAATCCTTCATTGGCAAAATCCAATGCTTCCTGCAAATCTTTTCTTGTTCCCACAATAGAACCTCTCACGGTGATCCTCTTTAAAACCGTTTCAAAAATAGGAAGTTCAAAAGAGCCGGGAGGAAGCCCATTGAGAGCAATCGTTCCTTTTCTTCTCAAAACATCTATTCCCTGTTTGAAGGCGATGGGTGAAACGGCTGTAATCAATGCGCCATGCATCCCGCCGACTTCTTTATGCAAATATTCTCCGGGATCGGTATTTTTTGCATTAACTACCAGATCTGCACCTAGTTTTTTTGCCAGTTCCAATTTGTCATCTGCAACGTCAATAGCAGCAACGTGCATTCCCATTGCTTTTGCATATTGAACGGCTACATGTCCCAATCCACCGATTCCTGAAATGGCTACCCATTCTCCAGGTTTTGTTTCTGTTTCCTTCAATCCTTTATAGACCGTTACTCCGGCACATAAAATAGGAGCAATTTCCAAAAAGTTCACATCGGACTTCAAATGCCCTACATATCTTGAGTCTGCGATAACGTATTCTGCAAAACCGCCATCTACACTATAGCCTCCGTTTTTCTGCGCTTCACAAAGTGTTTCCCATCCTGTGATACAATAATCACAGCATCCACACGCACTGTACAGCCAAGGGACACCTACAGCATCACCTTCTTTTACAAAAGCCTCGGGTCCGCAGGCTACTACAATACCTACTCCTTCATGTCCGGGAATAAGAGGCATCTTGGGTTTTGCAGGCCAGTCACCATCTACGGCATGTAAGTCTGTATGGCAAACCCCGCAGGCTATTACTTTGACAAGGACTTCATATCTTCCGGGTTCTCTTACGGGCACTTCTTCAATTTTCAGAGGCTGGCCGTAGCCCTGAACTACTGCCGCTTTCATTGTTTTTGGGATCATATTTTATTTTTTGGATGGAGTTATTTTGGGTTATTAGCTTTTATCACCAAAGGTAAACTGACAGCTTTAAAGTTTTTGTACTGTCTTTACAAAGTCAATAATGACTGGTACTATGAGATCAGCTGATTGATATTTCTCTGCGTGAGGGATAGTAAGGGCGGCGAGGAACGAGCCGGTGCGGAATACAATGGAGCACCGAAACGAAGTGAAGACCTGCATAGCCCGACCGTTTTGCCCTGGATAAAGCCAAGGCAATCGGGCACGTCCTAAATAATATTAAAAGAAACCTAGCTTATTCTTGTTATAAGAAATCAGCATGTTTTTGGTTTGGCGGTAATGGTCAAGCATCATTTTATGATTTTCTCTTCCGATTCCGGATTGTTTGTACCCTCCAAAAGGCGCTCCTGCAGGGTAAGAGTGATATTGGTTCACCCACACTCTTCCCGCCTCTATCTGACGAGGAATATTGTACAATTGGTGTGCATCTCTTGTCCACACTCCTGCTCCGAGCCCATAAATGGTATCATTGGCAATTTTTACCGCATCCTCTTCGTCTTTGAAGGTAGTAAATGCCAGCACGGGACCGAAAATTTCTTCCTGGAAGATTCTCATTCTGTTGTTTCCTTTGAAAATCGTCGGCTGGATGTAGTATCCATCTTCCAGATCTTCTCCAAGGTGGTTGACTTCTCCTCCTACCAGTACTTCAGCTCCTTCTTCTATTCCCAACTGGATATAGGAAAGGATTTTATCTTTCTGAATCTTTGAAGCCTGTGCTCCCATCATCACAGTTTTGTCTAATGGATTTCCTACTTTGATGGCTTTTACTCTTTCGATCACCTTTTCAATAAAGGCATCTGCAATATCTTCCTGAACGAGTAATCTTGAAGGGCACGTACAAATTTCTCCCTGATTAAGGGCAAAAAGAACGGCTCCCTCTATTGCTTTATCTAAAAATTCATCATCAGCATCCATGACAGAGTTGAAGAAAACGTTTGGTGATTTTCCTCCCAATTCCAGGGTAACCGGAATGATGTTTTCTGTTGCATACTGCATCACCATACGTCCTGTAGCCGTAGAACCTGTAAATGCAGCTTTTGCTACTTTCGGATTGGTCACCAAGGCTCTTCCAAGCTCTGCACCAAATCCGTTTACAATATTGATAACACCCGCTGGTAAAAGATCTCCAATAAGCTCCATCAAAACCATGATGGAAACGGGTGTACTTTCTGCAGGTTTCAAAACCACACAGTTTCCTGCAGCCAATGCCGGAGCCAGTTTCCAGACCGCCATAAGTATGGGAAAATTCCAAGGGATAATCTGAGCGATCACTCCCAGAGGTTCGTGAACGATCAGAGATACGGTATCTTTATCCAATTCGTTATGGGATCCTTCATCAGCACGGATAACAGAGGCAAAATACCTGAAATGGTCAACTGCCAAAGGTAAATCTGCGGCCAGTGTTTCTCTCACGGCTTTTCCGTTATCAATCGTTTCTACGATAGCAAGATATTCTAAATTCTGTTCTATCCTGTCTGCAATTTTGTTCAGGATAATACTTCTTTCCGTAGATGATGTATTTTTCCAGGTACGGAATGCTTTTTCGGCAGCATCTACAGCCAGCTCCAAATCTTCTTTTGAGGAATGGGCAACCTGGGTAAAGTTTTTCCCATCCACGGGAGAGACTACATCAAAATACTGCCCTTTAACAGGGGGCGTAAATTTCCCGTCAATATAATTATCATATCTGCTTTTGAACTCCGGACGCTGTAAAAGCGTCGCTGATCTTGGTTCGGTAATCGTGCTCATATTAGTCTTGTTTTTATTTTTCGATACCACCAAATTACAGTGAGATCTCCCAAAGAGTATAGCACAATCCTATAAAAAAAGTGTAAAATAGTGCAAGGGATTCAATTTTAGTATTTTATTAACAGCAACGTACTCTCAAATTTTCTATATTTGAGTTACCTCCTTTTCAAAAAATTTTAGAAATGAATAACAATAGTAAGATTTTATTAAATACTCCTGAATTACGTAAGGAAAGCCAGCTATTGAGTCTTGTTGAACACCAGACAAAATTCAATCTAAATAATTGTGAGTTCAGTATTTATGAGACTCATAAGACTGCTTTTGATATAAAACTTCATTTTGAAAACATTGCATTTACAGCTATGCTGAGAGGTAAGAAACATATGAAACTGGATAATAAGACCAATTATTTTGATTATTACCCGGGTGAAAGCATTCTGATGGCTCCCGGAGAAACGATGGTTATTGATTTTCCTGAGGCTGATGAAACACCCACCCAATGTATTTCTTTGAGCCTTAATCCCGAGTTTATAGAGGATTCTCTTAATTATCTCAACTACCACCTTCCCAAAGTGGATGAAACCTCACAATGGAATATTCAGCTGGATGAATATTTTTTGTTTAACAATAAAGCACTGGCTTCAGCTACCAATAATATTATGAGAATTGCCATGGATGATAATTCCCAAAAGGATATCATGGCCGATTTTGCATTGAAAGAGCTTCTGATAAGATTGATGCAGACCCAGGCAAGAGGTATGGTAGAAAAAAATATTGTTAAGAATAAATCGAGAATAGGCTTTGTAGTGGATTATATTAAAAGAAATCTGCATCAGAAATTATCTATTGACAGCATCGCAAAGCTAGCCTATGTAAGCAAATCCAATTTCTTTAAAATGTTCAAAGATGAACTGGGAACTTCCCCAAATGATTTTATTTTACAGGAAAGGATCAACAGAGCAAAAGAATTGCTTGCCAGCCAGACCAGCATCAAAGAAACGGCTTTTCAGACTGGGTTTTCAGATACCAACTACTTCACCAGAGTATTTAAGCAATTGGAGGGCGTAACTCCGAAAAGTTATCAGGACAGAATGATTCTGAGATAATTTATTCGCGAATTTCTACAAAAAAGAGCCCCATTCAATGGGACTCTTCTTAAAAAATATATTAAAATTTAAATCTTAATAATTGTCATTCTGCTTAACGTTAGGGTTTGCAGAGATTTCTCTGATTGGAATAGGTAATGTATATCTGTAATCACCATTTGGAAGATTTTTCACATCGATAATATCATCCGTAGGGTTTCTGTCCATAGATACATTAGCTGCTACAGCAAGTCTCTTAAGGTCGATGAAACGGTGTCCTTCAAGTGCCAATTCAACTCTACGCTCTTTCAGGATATCTGCATAAGCTGCTTGTACAGATGAATACGTAGGAGTAGTTGCTGTTCCCTCGAAGTTTCTTGCTACTCTCACTTGCTGAATTTTATCATGAGCTGCGGCAAGATTTCCTGCTGCTACCTCAGCTTCCGCTATAATGAAGTACATCTCTGATAATCTGAAAACTTTTACGTCGTTTCTTGTAGCTGTACTTGTTTTACCAGGATATTTATCGATAACCAATCCATCAGTTCTGGTATTTCCAGCCGTTGCAGAAGCATAATCTGGATTTGGTTTTGATGAAGGATCTACATAAGCATACTTTCTGATATCTCCCGGAGTATTTTTAAATATGTTATATAAGTTTCTTCCCCAGAACCACATTGGTGCTCCACTAATATTAGACTGGTTTGTATTCCATTTTCCACCAATAGCAGCACCAGCTCCCAAAGGAAGTCTGTTTAGAGAGAAAATAGATTCTCCATTTTCAGTATCTGCCCACATTCTTCTGTATGGGTTGAAAGAACCTCCTGCAATACCATTTCCGGTTTTCTCATCAATTCCTCCGTAGAATGCAATATTCCACTTGTCGCTAGGTGTATTAGTGAAAGCTCCGGATTGGAATACAGAACCATCAGCTTCTGTAACAGGAACTGCAGCATTGGTACCTGTGATAGGAGTTGCAACTGTAAGAGAAAGACCAGATCCGCTGATAACTAATTCTGCATTTTGCTTAGCAAGTGCCATTTCGCCTCTGTAAAGGTTAAAACGAGCTGCTACAGCATTTACAAAATTCTTATCTACTTTATATCTTCTCGGAGTTGTAGAATTTTCTAAAATCCCTCTTGCATAATCTAAATCAGCATTAATGAAATCATATACATCCTGATTTTTAGCTCTTGGCAATTGTGCTTCTGTAGAAGGAACATCTTTCAGAAGAATAACTCCCAAAGCATTAGGGTTTTTCATATCGCTAGAGAAATAAGCCTCTAGCTGTACATAACAATATGCTCTGATTGCTCTAGCCTGTGCAAGAATTGCATTGTATGCTTTCTTGTCATCATTAGAGACAGGTGTAATTTTCTTTGCTCCTTCAAGAAGTCTGTTAACTCTGTTGATTACTTTATAGTTATTCATCCAGATTCCGTCACTGGCAACAGTACCTACTGTTCCTCCTGTAATAACAGCACTAGACGGATCAAGGAAATGTCTGTGCAGAGTATACTCCTGTCCTCCACTACCAGATCCTGGCTTTACTTCGTCTGTAAATACTGCTGTGAAGTAGATCTCATCAATTGGGTCTAACTGAGCATATACAGATCCGTTTAAAACTTCATTAAGGTTAGCGACACTTGTATACAGGTCTTGCTCCTGTAATTCTCCTGCCTGCTTTATATCAAGTGCATCCTGACAACTGTTCAGCGTAAATGCCGCAGATGATAAGGTTGCTACAACTAATATTGTATTTATAATTCTTTTCATAATTCTTCTCTATTAAAAATCAACATTTAAACCTACAGATACGGTTTTTGGGTTAGGGTAAACATTTAGTGAATATGAAGTAATCGGCTCCGGATCAAATCCTTTCCAATCTGTCCACGTATAAAGGTTTTCTGCCTGAACAAATACTTTGATTCCTTTTACCGGCAGTTTACCTAACTGACTTTTGCTAAAGTTGTATCCTACAGAAATGTTTTTAAGTCTGATAAAGTCTGATCTGTGTAAGAATCTGTCAGAAGAACCTAAACTTAAGTTACTTGCTTTTAATGCAGGTACATCAGTGTCTCTGTTATCAGGAGTCCATGCATTCAGTAAGTCTGCTGAAAGGTTTCTCGTAGCAGCAGCACTTGGGTCCATAATCCATGATTGTAAGTTATCATAGATCCATCCTCCTTGTTGGAAGGAGAATAATGTATCAAGGAACCAGCCTTTGTGTTGTAAGTTGAATCCGAAACCTCCTGTAAACTTAGCATATCTTGATTTTCCGGTCAATACCCTGTCTGCAGATGTCGGAGCTTCAGTGATGTTCCCGTTTTTGTCAAGGAACTGTAAGTTTCCGTTATCATGATTCACCCCTACGTAAGAATATAGCTGATACTGACCAGCAGGTCCGCCGATAGCATTTACCACATCTCCTGCAAGGTTTTCACTGTTCATAGAGACAATCTTGTTTGAGTTGTATGCACCGTTAACAAAAACAGAGAATCTTGTACTTTCATTTCTGATCACATTGAACTTGATCATCCCTTCAATACCTTTGTTATCAAGAACTCCGTCATTACCTCTGATTGAGTAATATCCAGTAACTGAAGATTTTTGAAGGTCATTAAACATTCTTGATGTTCTTTTCTGATAGTAATCAACGCTACCTTCAACCAATCCTTTATAGTTAAAATCTACTCCTATGTTGCTTTGTTTTACCTGCTCCCACTCTAGGTAAGGGTTGGATAAGTTCACAAAGTTATATCCTAATAAATTCTGGTATCCTGAGAAGCCATTATAAAGATCAAGGAAGTTATTTGGAAGAAGAGCCAACGGGTTAGCGTTGTCACCTGCAATTCCTAAGTTCTGGTTACCTGTAGTACCGATTGAAGCTCTTAACTTAAGCAATCTGAATCCGGAATTAGCCATGAATTCTTCTTTGTCGATATTCCATCTTGCTGCTACTGACCAGAAAGTTTCCCATCTGTTGGTAGGAAGGAAACGGTAAGAACCATCTCTTCTTACAACTCCACTTACTCCGTACTTATCTTTGTAATCGTAGTCTGCTGTTGCAAAATAAGCTAATGTTCCGGCAGTTACTTTTGAAGCACTGTTAGAAGGTCTGTAGATGTTGGGTGTATCCGGGTTAAATGGAATATAACCAGTTCCTGCACCAAATTCCCACTGTAACGGGTTCAGACCATTTTGTCTTTGAGTTGTAGTGCTTACATGCGCTTTGATATAATCCAAGTATGCACCGGCACTAATGGTATGATCTCCAAAAGACTTATTAAATGAAATATTCGTAATACTGTTGAATGTCAGATCTCTTGTTGTTGAGAAATCCTCGAATCCTCCATATGTTGATCCATCTCCTTTAGCAACACTTATAGCAAGGTATCCCAGTGGAGATCTTGCAAAGTTTCTTTCGTACTGTTTGTATTCAATACCGGTTCTGTTTCCAACGCTTAGATAATCTGTAATTTTATAGTTTACGTTAGCATTGGCAGAAATACTAAGTTCTGTAAATCTGTTTCTGATTCCTCCATTGATGTTATCCTGAAGGATCCAATGTCTGTTGTTAGTTGCATCTCCTTTAATAGCATTATAAAGTTCCTGCCCGTTTGCATACGGAGAAGGTTCTGCATATGGTAATGAAAGGACGCTTCCGAATAAAGGATTCTGAAGTGTATTGTTGGAAATACCTGTGTTTGTTTCGTCATCCAGCTGATTTCTTCTGGAATAACCTAACCCCATGATAGCCCCGAAAGTTAATTTTCCGTCTTTAGACTTACCATTAAGGTTATTTCTCATTGTAAATCTCTTGAAGTCTGTAGATTTTACAGTACCTTCACTATCAAGATATCCTAGAGATAAGAAATTATTGATATTTTCACCTCCTCCTGTAATTGATAAGTTGTGCTGCTGAGAAATACCGATACGGGTAAATTGCTTACTCCAGTCTGTATTGGTACCCCAGTTGTTAATTTCTTCCTGTGTTAAAGTTTTACCTTTACCAGTTTGTAAATTCTTTTGAAGCTGTAAAAGTTGTCTACCGTCTGACATGTTATAGTCAGAAGTAGGTAACTTACTGAACGAAGTTAATGCATCGTAAGAAACCTTCAGTCCAGAGTTGAATTTTCCTCCTTTAGTCGTAATTACAACAACACCATTCGCAGCTCTGTTACCATAGATCGCAGTGGCCTGAGCATCTTTCAGGATACTGAACGTATCAATGTCATAAGAGTTCAGGTTTCTGAACTGAGAACCTGAAGTAATTACCCCATCCACAACATACAAAGGATCTGTAGAACCGTTAAGGGAACTCGCACCTCTGATCAAAATGTTGAATTTTCCAGAACCTGGAGACCCAGATGCTGAATTCACTACGATCCCGGGAGCAGTACCCTGAATCGAGTTCAGTACCGAGATATTAGGTCTGTTTTCTAAGGTTTCAGCACCAACAGTGACTGAAGATGTAGTCGTTTTAGCTTTAGTAGCAGTCTTGCTATAACCTAAAACAACAACTTCCTCAAGTTTTGTCTCCTTGTCCTTACTGTTCTTAGAGTCCTTTTCCTGAGCTAGTACAGTCTGTCCTGTAAAAAACAAAACTCCGACTGTCAAAACGCTTAATTTCACATTCATATTAACAGATTTTAATATATTCAAGGGACAAATATGTCAATAAATATCTGTAACATCAATTCATTAAACCCTTAAAACAGGCTTCCAGAGCGGAGAGATTCACAGTCATACTAAAAAAATGATAGAGAATCATTTTAATTATATTTAAAAAATTAACAAAAAATAAGTCAATTCAAATATTAACGGAATTTTAATAAATTTTAAAATTAAAATCAATTTACACTCATTTAAAACAAACAGTGAAAAAAATAAACCTTAATAATCATTATTAGTGAAAAAAATAAAACAAACGAATTCTTAATTTTGAGAAAAATGGAGAAAAAAACGCCTTATTTTCTTAAATTTTATAAAAAAAATACACCTCTGCGAGCAGATACCCCCTGTTTTAAGATAGTCTCGTTGATATTAAGATAAAAAAACTGTTAATATACTATATTGAGAATTCGGTTGAAGCCTGTAAAATTTTCATCGATATTCGCTGTCTTTTTCTAACTGTTTTACCGTTACATTTAAAAATAATTCAACTATAAAAATGAGCAAAATTCAAAGTTTTTTTTACCGCTTAAAAAAACAAAAGCACCTCAAAATATGAGGTGCTTTATATATTAATTTTACGCTAATCTTACTTCTGATAGCTGTAATATCTTGCCCCAATCAGCAGGGGGTTTTCAGACTCAATAGAGACAAGTCCGAACCCTTTATATTCTCTGTTGACAGATTCCTTTAATTGTTTTCTGTGGAGTTTTTCATAGGTTTCAAAATCCACAGCAGTTCTTTTGCTCAGGTTTTCAAATACATTCCATTTTTCTACAACTGTTCTCCAGTTTGCCGAAACTTTCCCGGCAAATACCTTTGATTTGGAACCGCTTCCATATCCGACAAAACCAATTTCTGTTCCTGAGAGTTCTTCATTCTCGTTAAAAGAAGTCTGTAATGCAGAAAGAAATGCCATAAAGACAGAAGCTGTATACATATTTCCTATTTCGGAAGAGTCTCTCTGTGTTTTTTCTATTTTATGACTGATTAATTTTAAATAGTCTTCAGATTTTGCAACGGCTTTCTGTTCCTCGGCTGTTCCATAGGGCAGACCATTCTCAAGACTGTAAATTTCAGTAAAAACTCTTTTCCCATGAAAAGCATACGGAAGGTGGAAAACAATGTATTTCCAGTTTTCATAAGGCTTTTCCTGCCCGGTTATTTCTTTATAGTGGTTGTAGGCTTCTTTTATCCTATCCTGATAGCATTGGTTAGAATATTGTCCGTCAAAAACAGGTTCATCTGTAAAAATTTCAATTTTTTCAGGATATGTTTCAGGAGCACCATTCAGGTCTTCCTTATTATAGGTTCTTCTTGGTTTGAAAAAATCAAAGACACTTTCTGAAGCTACTCCCCAATTATTTTCAATTTCAAGAAGATGCGGTTGTGAAGAAATCAAAAGCGCAACGGCTCCTCCTCCCTGTGTATATTCGCCTGAAGAGGCCAACTCATATTTAGCATAATCACTGGCGATCACTACTGCTTTTTTATCTGGATTTACCCTTACAAAATCCAGGGCATTATGCAGTGCATCTACTCCTCCTACGCAGGCAAAAGTCATATCCAGCACATCACAGTTTTTGAAACATCTGCTTCCAAATTCTTCTTCCAATACTTTTTCTACCATCTGTACAGCATAAGAAGCTGTAGGTTTTGCTGCATCCACAGCGCTTTCCGTTCCCAGATATACTCGTGCTATTTCCTGAGGATTGATATGATAATCTTGTATAAGCTTTAGTAATGCTTCTGCTGCAAAGGTTGCCGCGTCTTCATGAACATCAGAAAGTCCCATTTTATGCAGCCCTAAGCCTTTTTCCAATTTCGCCGGTTCTATTCCCCTTTTTTCTGCTAAATCCTTAATCTCCAAATATAAACCAGGCACATAATAGCCCGCTGCCTCAATTCCAAAACTCATAATTGTCTAAATTTTAAACGAATTTATGAAAGATCATGCAAAAAACAGCGGTAAAAAATGCTGATTTTTGTAATATTATTAAAAATCAATTTACTTTTCCTTCTATTGTAAACAAATTAATATTCAGCCATCATAAAAAAGAAAGCCGGCAAAATCTGCCGGCTTTATCTGTTTACTTGTAGTTTTCAATAGCTTTGTTGATGACATCAATCTGTTTGTTGATGCTCGCAGCATTTTGTGGGTTCTGTTTCAGCAGTTCCATTTTTTTGCTTAAACCATCTTTCAGCATCTGGACCATCATCATTTTAGCCTGTGGATTATCTGCCATTTGATTCTTGGCATATCCTGCTATTTTCGTAATGCTTTCCGTTGCCTTTAGATTATCTGAAGTCATTATCCAGTTGAAACCGTCTTCTGCAGCTTTTCCCAATTCCGGGTTCTGGAATTTAATAAATGGATAAAAAGTGGCAAGAGGGGCAATATTCTCTATCTGAGAGGTAATCCTGTTCTTTACTATAATAGGAAGCAATTGTGCCTGCAATTCATCGGAAGCTCCTTTCATATCAATTTTATCAGCCAGCCCGTTTGCTCTTGACGGATCAATGGAAAGGAGTGCGCTCATTGAACTTCCCTTCACAGCATTTGAAACAGCGTTGATCCCTTTTTCAAATAATGGAAGGTATTTTTTATCTTTTGTTTTTCCTAAAGCAGTGATAGCAGCGGCCTGAGTTAATGTTTTAGGATCATTGGAGGCCAGTTTTTCAACTTCAGCACCCAGCGCTTTCATCTGTTCAGGATTGGCAAGATCTACTAAACTTAAAGCTTTTATTCTTACTCTAAAGAAAGGATCTTTCAATGCGGCAGACAGTAATTTTACTGCTGCAGGGCTTTTTCCAACCTGATCTTTTATTCCTGTTAAAGCTTTATATCTGTTTTTGAATTCTTTTGAATTGGTAAACTGCATCAGATTCTGTTCCGGAGTTTTGGTATCGGTAATATCTGCAAGTAAAACACCGTCCGCATTGATATTTACCAGATCAGGAGTCTTTGAGACATCAAAACTGAATGTATTTTTTGCTTCAGCATTTACCCAGACATTATATCTTTTTGGTTTTCCGTTATCATACACATCTATAGCCAGGGGAAATTCAAATGGCTTTTCCTGAGTTTGTTCAATAGTCACTGCCACCTGTTTTTTCACAGGCTCAAATGTAAATGAGTAATTAATTTTCGGGTTTCCGCTTCCGAAATACCATTGATTAAAGAACCAGTTTAAATCCTTACCTGATACTTTTTCAAAAGACAGTCTCAGCTGGTGTGCTTCTGCATTCTGATATTCGTTCGTTTTCAGGTAATCGTTCATTCCTGCAAAGAAGGCATCATCTCCCAGATAGTTTCTCAGCATATTCAAAATTCCTCCTCCTTTCTGATATGTTACCAGATCAAAAACATCTTCACGGGATTCATAATTGAATCTCACAAGATTCTTATTAAAGTCGGATGGGTTGTGAAGGTAGTTATTCACATCGGTCATCAGATGGTAATCTGCCTGATCTTTTCCATACTTATATTCATTCCAAAGGTATTCGGAATAGTTGGCAAAAGATTCGTTGACTGTAAGATTGCTCCAGCTTTCTGCTGTAACCAGATCTCCAAACCAGTGATGGAACAATTCGTGGGCAATGGTATCTTCCCATGTATTCTCATCAATAAGTTTACCGGGTTTTTGCAGGATATCACTTCCATGAAGGGTTGCTGTGGTATTTTCCATTGCCCCACTTACATAATCTCTGCCGGAAATCTGAGCATATTTTGCCCATGGATAATCATAGTTCAGTTTTTTGGAGAAAAAGTCAATCATTTCCGGAGTATTTCCGTAGATCTGCTTAGCGTAAGGTTCGTATTCTTTTTCTATATAATAATCAACCGGAATATTTTTCCATTTGTCTTTTACAATGGCATATTCTCCTACTCCCATAAAGAAAAGATAGGTAGAATGTCTTTTATCCATCACCCAGTGATCTGTCCTAAGACCGTTGGACTCTTTTTTAGATTCTTTCAGAAGGCCGTTGGAAAGGGTTACATATTTATCAGGAACCGTCATATAGATTTCCTGTGTAGTTTTTTGGTTGGGTTTGTCAATAGTCGGAAACCAAGCAGAAGAAGATTCTGTCTCTCCTTGTGTCCAGATTTGTGTAGGCATATCCGGATCTGTCCCCTGAGGATTGATAAAATAAAGTCCTTTGGCATCATTAATAGCCATACTTCCCTGCTGTTTCACTTCATTCGGACGGGCTGTATATTTGATATAGACTGTATAATCCTGATTTTTCTGATATGTTTTATCAAGGCTTATTTTCAGGACATCATCTTTATATTCATATTTCAAAGGAGTTTTTTTCCCGTTATTATCAAGAGCCACTTCATGAATCAGCATTCCTTTTGCATCAAGCGTAAGTTCATTTGTTGCATAAAAGTAAGGTGAGGCTGTAAGCCATTCCTCTCCATTCATCTGTTCTTTCTGATAATCGAAATTTACCTTCAGCTTTGTGTGTTTAAGTTCCGTTACTTTGGTAGGTGTAGCTCTGTATATTTTTTCCCTTCCTGAAGTCTCGGTTTGCGCTGATACATTTGCGGAAAATAAAATCCCGAGTATAGCAATTGATAAAATGGCCTTTCTCATCTGTCTACTTTATTATTTTTAGAGTTATTTTTTAATGATTATATCAAAAATATCATTGACTAAGGTTTCATAGTCTCCTTTTTGAAGCTGTTCTTTGGTTTTTGCAAAAGCTTTTTTGAGCTCACTTTCCGGATTTTCGTCATCCACTATTTCTGCTGAAGCCACCCCCTTCAATTGAAGGATAGCATTTTTCAGGATTTCGGTGTCTGCGTTTTCTTCAATATTAATTTTTAAATACTTCATGATTTATATTTAAGCATTTGAAATTTATGATCTGCAGCTCACTTATCGATCTTCTTTTTCAGAGATTGAATGAGTCTGACTTATTCTTCCAAATTTAAGAAACAATTGCCAAAAGAAGGTGGGCTAAAGTATTTATCTCAGGATAATTTGTGGTATGAGCTGCTTTGCAGATTATTTTTCCGTTTTTTAGGATAGAATACAGCCGCATTATTTACATTCTGTCCGAAATGTAAACATGAATTTTTAATGATACCATAACGTCCGGATACCTAATAAAAAAAGGTCCTCACTGTATGGATGTTTGCAGAATTTATGACAAAGCAATAGCTCCTATTACTTTCAAAATAATAGAAGGATATTAAATAATAAGGATTAGCTATAAAACGATATTAAATGGCTACAGGAGCTTTAATCCCAGGATGTGGATCGTAATTTTCCAGGCTGAAGTCTTCGAAATTGAAATCAAAGATATTTTTAACCGCCGGATTCAGGTTCATCGTCGGAAGTGCTCTCGGTTCTCTTCCAAGCTGTCTGTTTACCTGCTCGAAATGATTATTGTAGATATGAACATCTCCGAAACTATGAACATAATCTCCCACTTCCAGATCACAAACCTGCGCCACCATCATCAGCAGTAATGCATAGCTTGCAATATTGAAAGGTACCCCAAGAAAAACATCAGCACTTCTCTGGTACAACTGCAAAGAGAGTTTACCATCTGCAACGTAAAACTGGAACAGAGCATGGCAAGGTGCCAAAGCCATATTGGGTATTTCTGCGACATTCCAGGCAGAGACGATCAGTCTTCTGGAATCCGGATTTTTTTTAATCTGATCAATTACTTCTGTGATCTGATCCACAACTTTCCCATCTGCACCACTCCAGCTTCTCCACTGCGCACCATAAACCGGTCCCAGATCTCCATTTTCATCGGCCCATTCATCCCAGATGCTGACTCCGTTATCTTTAAGATACTTGATATTGGTATCTCCTTTCAGAAACCAAAGCAACTCATAAATAATAGATTTCAAATGCACTTTTTTTGTTGTAACCATAGGAAATCCCTTAGACAGATCATATCTCAACTGATATCCGAAGACACTTCTTGTTCCAGTGCCTGTTCTATCGGTTTTATCGGTTCCGTTATCTAAAATATGCTGTAGAAGATCCAGGTAGTTTTGCATTTTGAATGAGATTTTAAGCTCCAAATTTAGTAAAAACCATCAAAAAAAGCACCCATTTTCATGAATGCTTTTTATAGGGCCTATGTCTATTTTCTATTAAACAATTGTATATCTGTTATATAACTGATATTAATTTTACCATATATTTTCAATTGTCTGATGAATGGTATTTACGATGAATGACTCTCCTGCTTTTTTGCCATACATTACCTTTACCAAGGGAGATTCTGCAGAAACAGTCATGATTTTATGATTGTCCACCACAAGTTCTCCCATTGAAGCAGAGATATAGAATAGTCCCTTATTGGTTTTTACCAATGCACCATTCTGTACTTTTTCCGAAGGATCAGAAGTTATTTTCTGCAGTACAGCCTGTTGATTCAAAACTTCGTTGAGCTGTCTCTGCAAATTATTTATTTCCTGCTGAAGCATTTCTCTTCCGGTTTCATATTTGTCTCCCATCGAGCTTTTTGTATCGTTATTGGACGCTCGTGTCTCAGCGATAAGATTTTCAAAATACTGGATCTTGTCGGCTGTTTTTACTTTAATGATATTGATTATTTCCTGTTTGTTCATTGTAATGATGGATTTTATTCCAGCTGGTAAACGACCCCGTCAAAATCTATGATTTTCACCCCTCCAGTGGAGAGGAACTTGGTCTCTTAAAGATGAATCATTAAGGTTTACCATTTACACTAGAGTTTCAATGGCATTGTTTCTTATTTTTCAAATACGGCATAATCCGAAACTTTGAAACGGAAGTCTTTTCCATTGTTGAAGTCTCTTTTGGTTTTATCAAAGATATTTCTGAATGTTCCGGATACCTGTTCGTCTTCAATTGAAAAGTCAACAGGTTCTTTTGACATATTCAAAACAACCAATACTTCATCATTCCCATTTTTCCTTACATAAGCCAGAATCTTGTCATTTGCTGTAGTATTCAGAAGGTAGGTCGTCACCTTAGAATCTCCACCTCTTAAAGCAGGATTATAAGCTTTTAAATCCAATAATGTTTTATAGAAATCGGCTGCCTGAAAGGTGCTGCTCCATTGGATTACATCTTTTTCGAAGAACTCCAGTCTTTTCATATTGGGAAGTTCCTGTCCTGAATAGAGTAATGGAACGCCATTCCATGTTGCGGAGAATACTGCCATAGGTTTTGTGATGACTCCATATTTTTCATATTCTGTTCCGTTCCATGAATTTTCGTCATGGTTTGTGGTAAACCATGCTCTCATTGAAGCATCTCCGATATTTGAATATTGTCTCAGAAGATCTTTTAATTCCTGAAGGGGTTCATTGTTTTTATAATAATCGGCTGATTTGTGCATCCATTTCCAGGAGTAGCTGGCATCAAAAACTTTTCCGTACTCGGGGCTTTCCAATTCATCAAATTCTCCCAGCCAGAAAAGAGGTTTTACCTTTTCCACTTCCGGGCGGGCCTGTTCCCAGAAATCTACTTCTACCCATGAAGCGAGATCACAACGAAAACCGTCGATATCAGTTTCCTGTACCCAAAATTTCATGGCATCTATCATAGCATGGCGCATTTCCTGGTTTTTATAATCCAGCTCAATAATATCATCCATTCCGGAAGCAATATGGAATTTCCCATCCGGATCTTTCAGATAAAATTCGGGGTGGGTTTTTGTCCATACATGATCCCATCCTGTATGATTGGCCACCCAGTCTATAATCACTTTGAATCCCAATCTGTGTGCCTCATTCACCATATCTTTAAAATCCTGCATGGTTCCGAATTCAGGATTGATGGAAGTATAATCTGCTGCGGCATAAGGGCTTCCCATACTTCCTTTTTTATTCTGCTGGGCAATTGGCGTAATGGGCATGAACCAAAGGGTTCTTACTCCCATAGATTTCAGACGGGGCATTTCTTTTGCAAATGCTTTGAAAGTTCCTTCCTGAGTATATTGTCTTATGTTTACTTCGTAGATATTCGTGTTATGTTTCCAATCTTTTGGCAGTTCTGTCATCTTCCTGGTTTTTTTTTGAGTGGTACAGGAAACAATTCCCAGACCAATTACAGCTAACAAAATTAATTTTTTCATTAAACTATTTTTAACAAAAGTAAGGATTGTTTTTGGGGAAAAGGACAAAATGTATGGGTGAATGGATAGAATTAAAAATATAATTCCAAAACCTTAGCTGGTATATCGGGAGCTCCCAACAATGCTGTTTTTGTTTAAATACCTTTCACTTTTGCCAAAAAAAAGCCCCGGATTAAAATCCAGGGCCCATATATTGTGTTGACTATCTTTCGTCATCATTGTCATCTTCATCATCAAAGACATCGTCATTGTAGTCTTCTTCTTCCTCATCATCGAAACTGTCGTCTTCATCTGAAAAGTTTCCTCCAGATCCAAAATCTTCATCGAAACCAAACTCATCATCTACCAAAGGCATTGCTGATTTCTTTTTAGCACCTCCGGCACTTCCGTTTTTGCTAGGAGCCTTCAACGGAACGTTTCCGAATCTGTATACTGTGATAGGATAGTTAACTCCTTTTGTTTCTTCAATTACTTCCACAAGTTCACAGAAGAACTCCCAAAGGTCAAGAAGCCCGTATTGGAACTGTGCTTTGTCGCCTACACTTTCAAAAGCTTCATCAATGTAAACATCTGACATAATCTCACCATCACCATCATCACTCATATCTTCCAATGGGACACTTTTTACGATTGTTCCGTCATTTTCTAACAGATTAAAAGTAGAAAGCTCATCTCCCTGCAGACTGAATGCACTTTTAATTCCTAAGTGTAAGTTCCATAACGTTTGTTTTCCCTTAACTTCTACATCACGGAAAATATCTTCTTTCGCATCTAATATTACGCGGATTTTGTAAACCATATCAGTTTCTTAAATTACTTTTTTGCCTTTATAATTATGATAAATCTCTGGTGCAAATATATAATAAATGACATGTGACAAAAAAATATTTCAGGATTTTTTAAAATATTTTTTTTTC
>JASLCD010000476.1 GCA_030146295.1 Chryseobacterium sp. | reverse complement strand
GACAACTTTTTTTACAGGACATCCAAAATTGATATCTACCAGATCCGGATTTACTGTTTCAACAATTCTTGCAGACATCGCCATAGCTTCTTCATCTCCACCAAAGATCTGTATACCCACTGGTCTTTCATAATCGAAGATATCAAGCTTTTTACGGCTTTTAATAGCGTCACGAATCAACCCTTCAGAAGAAATGAATTCCGAATACATTAAGTCTGCACCATGCATTTTACACAAACGTCTGAACGGAGGGTCACTTACGTCTTCCATCGGAGCCAGCAAAAGTGGAAATTCCGGCAGTTCTATGTTGCCTATTTTTATCATGCTGCAAATTTACGAAATTCTGAAAAAATAATATTTTACTATTTATAATACATTCGGTGTTTTGTGTATTTCTCTTTATTTAAGGGATTTTGTGATATTTTGTTTAATTTTTATTGAATTTACATGTTTGATTTTCAGTGTTTTTGCTATTATATTGAAAAATATTTTTTATATTTAATACAAACAAAAATTAATAATATGAGAAAAATTCTATTTTGCTTGATGGCAGGCTTTGCTGCATCAAATCTTTATTCACAAGTGAATGTATCTGCTACGGCAGGTACAGCTACAGGAACCTATACTACGTTAAAGGGAGCATTTGACGCTATTAATGCGGGAACACATCAGGGAGCAATTGCAATCAGTATCACAGCTAATACCACCGAAACAGCAACAGCCAGTCTGAATGCCAGTGGGGGTGCAGCGAGTTATACTTCCGTTGCCATAAAACCGGCAGTGGGAGTTACAGCTACTATTTCAGGTGATGTTGCCAGTGCACCTTTAGTGAGAATACAGGGGAGTAATATTACTTTAGATGGAAGTAATGCTGCTTCAGGAACGACAAGAGATCTTACTCTTACCAATACTTCTTTAACAGCACCGCAGGTACTTACATTTATTGCGGCTTCTGCCGCTGCAGCCAATACCAATATTATGGTTAAAAACCTGAATATTGTAAATGGTATCAATAATTCTTCAGCTTTGGTAATGTATGACGGAGCGGCAACTCCTACCGGAGGTTTCTTTAATAATGTTACCATTCAGAATAATGCTGTAAAGAAAGCATACATGGGAATTTATTTATTTGCAGCTACTGCAGCCGGTAATGGAAATAATACCTTGGTTACAGGAAATGATATAAGTGCTGCGGGAGCAGATGCCAACCGTCTTGGAGGAGTATATGTTCAGGGAGCAGATGGAGTAACGGTGAGTAATAATACCTTAGGTAATTTTGAAACTACCAATGCTGAAATTAAAAGAGGAATATGGTTTGCAACAGCAACGGTTAATTCTTCAATTATCTCAAATACCATTACCAATCTGGGGTATACCGGAACGGGTGCCGGAGGGGCTTCCGGAATAACAGTAACTTCTGGTAATACGGGAGCTTCTGCAGCAGCCAATATTATTATAAGAGGAAATACAATTTCTAATTTTAATTCCAGTGGAACAGGAACTCTGTTTGCAGGAATTTATGCAGGAGGAACGTTGACAACCGGAATGACCATCACGAATAATAAAATAACCGGAATCAAAAATACCAATACATCAGGTTACGGAGCACAGGGGATTTATCTGTCGACGACAAGTCTTACCTCCAATACCCTAGTCGCGAACAATACCGTAAGTGGAGTGGCAGGTTACGGATACGCAACAACAGGCGGAGTAAATGATAACGGAAACGGGATAATCATTGCCGCAGGCGGAGGATATAAAGTGTATTATAATACTGTTGTGATGGATGTGAGCCAGACTGTTGCAGGAAGACCATCTGCTTTAAACATTACAAGTGGAGTAACCGGTGCCGGAGGTATTGATGTGAGAAACAATCTTTTTATCAATACCCAAACCCAGACAGGAGATAGATATGCTATTTATGCCGGAGCAGCCAGTACGGTTTTTTCTACTATTAATTATAATGATTTTTATTCTTCCGGAACTAATCTTGGGTATATCGGAGGAGTTGCAAAAGCTACCCTTACAGATATTCAGTCAGGGTTTGGAGGCAATGTAAACTCTTTGAATATTCTGCCTGTATTTGTATCAGCAACAGACTTCCATGTGTCTGCTACAGGAAATGCCGCTCTTGATAATAAAGGAACTCCGGTGGCTGAGGTAACTTTGGATGCTGATGGCAATACTAGAAACGCTGTAACACCGGATCTCGGAAGTTTTGAATTTACAGCAGCAGCATTGGCCGTAAATGAAGCAGCCAAAAAGAATACCATCAGTTTCTATCCGAACCCGGTTGTAGACTATCTTTACATCAATCATGACAGCAGAATCAAAGATGTAGAAGTATATAATGTTTCAGGACAAAGAATCCTTAATGAAACAATCAATGCAGAAAAAGGCTCTGTAGATATGAGACGTACTCCTGCTGGAGTTTACATCCTAAAAGTGAATACTGAAAGAGGTTCGCAATCGCTTAAAGTGATTAAGAAATAAAAAATTAACCAATACCCAATAAAAATCCCCAATAGCGATATTGGGGATTTTTTATTGTAGAAAGGAAATCTTCAACTTAGAAACTTGCCTTTACCTGCATGCTTCCGATATGAATAGTCCGGTCGCCTGAGTTTCTTCCTTCATAATTAAGATTGAGCTGAATAAATGAATTGATGGCCTGTTGGATGAATACACTCCATACCTGGTTTTTTCCTGGTTTCAGACCATCCAGCATCTGGTTTCCTACAATGCTGAAATTGTTTCCGGTAAAATTGTTGCTGATGAAGGAGAAATTTCCACGGATAGACGTTTTTCTGCGCTCCCATTGAATGGTTCCTGTAACGTCAAAAGCTTTAAGAAGCTCTTCGCCGTCCAGTCTGTGTTTTTGACGGAAGGCGGAAGACAATTCAGCCTGTATGGCATCTGTGAATTTATAAGTGGCCTTAGGCTTTGTTTCAAAATTATTAAGACGGTAATCTCTTGTCGCAAACAATTGTGAAGAGTTTTGGATGTCATGAACAGAATTTTCCCAATCTACCCTGAACTCTTTATTGAACCAATATCCTACATTCAGGAAATGGGAGGTCTGCTCACGCTCTTCATTACTGAAATTGGCATTGATAAGATTATCGTTTGTAATAAATCTGTAATTTCCGTTCCATCCTGATTTTTCGGTCGGATTGAACTGTACAGAAGCCAGTATATTTTGATTTTTAAGGATCTGATCACTGTTTTTTTCAAAAGGATTCAGAACAAGAACTTTATCTTTTTTATAAAATGAGTTTTGGGAATTCAATGAGATGTTGAAATTCCAACGTTTTAAAAATCCGTTTTCCGAGTTGAAAATAATGGCCGGATTGACAAATAATGCCAACTGTAATTTATTTTTATTGGAAGGGATGTACCTTACAGAATTGGTATATACACGGATGTATTGGGCAAGATCTGAATATTCGGCAATCTCAAATTCGTCAAGCTGCTGAATGCCGTCTCCGTTGTAATCTGTCCATTTATATACCCCTTGTCCATCCGTTACTTTAATATACTGGAATTCTCTCTGTGCTTCCTGTCCGTTTCCAAGTTCGTAGAAAGCCTGAAGGCGCATTCCGTTTCTGAAAAGCTGTTGATTGTATAAAATATTTCCAACCACGAAGTCATTATTTCGGTTAACATCACCTTCCGTCCCTGAGTAGAAAAATTTTCTGTAGTGAATTAAAGCATTTAGGGTAGTTTTTTCTGTTTTAATGATCTGACTTTCGGCCATGAACCCCAAAATATGGTTCATATTCTGAAGTCTGTTATCACGCACAGAATCATTATCTCTCATGTATACCTTTGCCAATAGCTTTGTTCTTGTACTGTCGCCGATTTTCTTTTGCAAAAAGATTTCTTTCCAGCTGAAACTCGTGACATCCATCAGCTGAGTGTCGTTGTACTTCTTCTCATTGTGTTCCATGCTTCCTCCTATGGCCCAGCTTCCTTTTTTACCGGTAAATTCAGTTGAAATTCCTCCACGGATAAATTTAGTATCCTGAAGAGTAGCATTGGTGCTAAGGTAAGATAGATTTCCTTTTGTGAATAGTTTTCCTGTAATCCAGCCGAAATCAAGGTCATTTTTAAGTCCTTTGTAAGAGTCCTGTTCATTCAGATAATTGACACGGTAGTTTAAGGTAGACTTGTTATTCCATTTGTTCAGAAAGCTGAAAATAAATCTGTTTTGAGTCTTCTTGTTAAATTCCTGTGTAAGGTTGAAATCTCTGGAAAATTCTACATCATTGATACGGTCAAGAATGTGAAACTGTCTGTCGATATATTGATATTCAAAGCTCGGGGTACCTTTCCATGTATTCTTTGTAAAGCTTTTATTTCCGAAAATACGCCATGCATATCCCATATTCTGATCAGAATCTTTTGATGAAAATAAATTGACATCATAATTACTCAGAGAGATGTCAGCTCCTATTTTTCCTTCATTCAGTAAATATTCAGAATTCAGGGAATACACCTGTGATTTCTGAGGAGAAGGAAGTTTTCTTACGGCTCTGTAATCTCCTGCATTAGGCCCTACATATTCAAAAACACGCCCGTTATTGGTCGTCTGTGCTATCTTATAATCTCCCAGATTGGCTCCGAAATAAGTGAAAGAAACCTGATAAAGTGTTAAGCTGGAATCCGTGGAAAATTCATAGAAATTTCCAGCACTGTTTAATTTGTATAAAATTTTATTGACATCATACTCGGTAACAACTCCTGATGGTGCATACATGAGATTGGGATCATTTCCTGCCTCAGCAAGAATTTGCTCATCTTCTTTAGAGAGATTTAAAGAAAGAGGTGCATTTTTGTTATCATTTTCCATGAACCAATTTAGACCCACTTTGAATTTTTCTCTCTGATGCTCAAGTTTTCCGGTAAATAAGTACCTTGAATAATTTCTGTTAGCGTAGTTATAAGAGATCGTAATGAAATTCTGTTGGAAAATAGGGCGGAAGCTGGTAAAGGTAACTTCACCGGTATTGTAATTGATAATATAATCCTGGTTTTCTCCCCTTTTCATCAGGATACCATCAATAAAGACCTGTTCAGAACCGGAGATCAGTGTAATAAACTGTTCACCGTTCTTACCCGTCAGACGGTAAGGCCCCTGATTTCCTTCAACCCCTTGAAAACGGATTCTATGGAATTCACTTCGTGCAACACCGGCAGAAATATCGATCAGGGTTTTGTTTTCCTTCCCAAATTCTGTCTGAAATTGAAGTCCCATACTCCTTCTCTGGTATTTCGCAAAATAATTTTTAGCCTCTACAAGATCAAGATGCCCGGCTCTAAGGATAGATTTTTCCTTAATATTAAGCTGCATATAGATTTTGTCAAACTCTTCCAACGTCTGGGTATAGCCATCAGCCTGAATAGGAAGGTTATGATCTGAAATACTGGCCAAAATGGTAACATCTTTTGATAATCGGCCTGAGATCTGAAGATCCATAGAGCTTTGTACAGACTGCCCCTGGTTATTTCCAAAAGTAATCCCACGGATAATAGACCCTTTTGAATTAAGCTCTCCTAAAAATCTTTTTTTGTCATTCTTTGCCAGCACTGCCTCATCAATAATGATCTTATTGTGCGTTCTTATGAAATCCAGGGTATCTTTTGCAAAGATGTCCTGTTCCAGTTTTGCAGCGAGAATACTGTCTCTTTTTATGCTGTCTTCAGGAACATTGGGATTTTTCCATGAAAATACCTGAGCATTTCCTGAAAATATGCCTAAGAAGAATAAAACAAATAGAATGATAAAATTCCGCAACTTTTAAAAATAATTCGTAAAAATAATTAAAAAATGTTAACATTAAGAGATCAAGTATAATTAACAAAAACTTAACTTGTTTATTGTCTCAAATAAAAATTTAGATGTAGTTTTGTGATGTAAGAAAATTATTAACAAAAAAAAATTAAATCATGAAAAAACTTTATTCTCTTTTCGCGACAGTATTAGTGAGTGCAGTTGCTTTTGCACAAACAACGTATGTATGGGATTGTACTTCCGTAAATCCTATTTCTGGTACAAATGCTAATATTTCAAGTGTAGCATTTGCAGCAACTCAGGGGAATAATAATGGTACTACAGCCTTAATTGCTACATCATCTGCATCCAGCGGTTATACAGGTGCGAGTGGATCTAGTAATTTTGGAGCTGCTGCTTATAAAGAAGCTCTTTCTGTTGCTACAAGTACTTATTTTAGTGTAACTGTAACTCCTGTTGCCGGTAATAAGGTAACTTTGAATTCCTTAAGTTTAGGATCTAGAGGAACATCTACCGGACCTGGAAAAATTACAGTGTATTCTAGTATTGATAATTATACTACAGCGATTGGTACTGCAAATGTTAATAACAATAGTACATGGGCATTAACTAGCATCTCTTTCTCAGGGACTAATTTAGTAGGTGACGAATCGGCTCCGGTTACATTAAGAATCTATGGAAGCGATAGCCCGGGTACAGGTACTCCTTCTGCAGGTACTGCTAACTGGAGAATAGATGATATTTCTTTAATGGTTACTTCATCTACTGCTTCTCTGGCTGTTATTGATGCAAAGAACAAAAAAGCGGGAAGTTTCGTGAAGAACTCTTTCGTTCAGAATAACGAGATTGTTTTCGGATCTGATGTGAAAGATGTAAAAGTTTTCAATATGTTCGGACAGCTTGTAAAAGAAGGTTCTGTAAAACAAAACGGAACTGTAAACGTTGCTGAATTGGCAAAAGGAAACTATATCGTAACTGGTACAGTAAACAATCAGCCTGTTTCTCAAAAAGTTCTTAAAGACTAATCTCTTGAGATAAAAATAAAAACAGCCGCTTCAATGAAGGGGCTGTTTTTTTATGCGGTTATTTACTGATTTTTAGATTTTTGTATGCCATTTATTTCTTAATTTGCTGGTATTGTTTTTGATGTTTTTATTACAAATCCATTTTTAAAAATTATCATGATGAAAAAAATCTTTACTCTTGCCGGGCTTGTATTATTAACGGCCTTTTCAAATGCTCAGATTGTAATCAACGAGATTTATGGTGGTAATGCCAACTCAGATGGTGTATTGAAAAATAATTATATTGTGCTCAAAAATGTCGGAACTACTTTGGTCTCTTTGACTGGGGCAAGTATACAGTATGCTCCGGCAATAGGGGCATTTACCGAATATCATACACTGCCGGACTTTACTTTGGGCCCTGAACAAACATATTTGATTCAGGAATCAGCCATCGATGGAGGAGTTGAAAATTTACCTACACCGGATTTTATCGCTACTACGATTACCCGTTTTGATGGGGCACCGAACCAATCTTCCGGATTGAAAATCTCCAGTGTATCAGGAAAGATTGCTTTAGCAGGAAATATAGTTCAGGTTACGGGACCTTCTGCATCTAATGTGATTGATTTTGTGGGGTACGGATCCAACGCAGATCAGTTTAAAGGAGATGGGCCGGCTCCTTCTCCATCACCAACTACAGCAATAAAAAGGACATTAGCAGCCAGTAATGATAATATGACTGATTTTTCACTGGATGGCGGTATGAAATCCGGTTTTGTACAGAACCCTTTTATAAAAGATAATACCGTTCTGTTCGGAACCGAAGTGAAAGATGTGAAAGTATATGATACATTCAGACAGGTTGTTAAAAAGTCTCCTACAAAATTGGCATCAAGCCTTGATATTGGAGAACTTCCAAAAGGAACCTATATTGTAACAGGAACTGTTAACAATATTCCGATTTCACAGAAAATTATAAAAGATTAGTTTTTAATAAAGAAGGACAGCTTATGTATCAGCTGTCCTTTTATTTTTTTTGTTTCTAAAATCTTAATACCAGCCTCTTCTTGCTGCATTGATAATGGATCCAAGATTAAGAATCAATGTATATCTGATTCGTTTTCCATAATCCTTAAACGAAGGTTCAAATCCTAACGAAGATTGTATCGGGAAAAAAACTTCAAGGAAATCCGGGATGATTCTCACTTTAACTCCGGTATCCCAGATGAATTTGGCAGGAAGATCCTTGTTTTTATAAACTCCCGCATCCGCATACACATGGAATATTTTCCAGATACTGGAATCTACATTTGCAGAAGTAATCCATTGGTTAACACTTCCCGGTAGAAAAGATTTAAAACCACCATCGGCTAAGATAAACTGTTGGGAAAGAAGACCACTGCTGGCACTCTCTCCTAAAAGGGTATAAGAGAAGGAGTAGTTGGAAACCCTGGAAATACCGTAGTTAAAAAGGTCGTTTCGGGTATTGTTTCTTAAAAAGTACCCTGCGAATAAACGTAAACTCAGTTTTTGCTTAGGCGCAAATTCCCATCTGTAGAAACCTTCAGCTGTTATTTTATTAAAATCCTCCATTCCCTGGGTGCTCAGACTAAAGCTTTTTTCGTGGATCATCTGGCTGTCGCTGTAGCCATAACCGATACTCCATAGATTGTATTTGCTGTAGTCATTATTAGCAACCATCAAAGGGCTGAGGTCTCTTTCAAAATAATTATAGGAAACTCCTAAGCTTCTGCTTACCGTACTTCTTGGGTTTTTTCTGAAGTTGATGGATGAAGCTATTGAACTCTTTCTGTAGGCTAGCCCATAATCATAATGGAAGTAAGAACCGGAAACTCCAAAGGTTAAACTTCGGATAATACTTTCGGCAGGCAGAATAGAGTAGGAGACAGCTCCCGAGCCAGTCAGTTTTCCTGTTCCCGTACTGTAGGTGGGTGTCACTGAATACAGAAACTTCTGATCAAAGAAAGATTGATTTTTTAAGTTAACTCCCAAAAGAAATTTATCATACGTGTTGTTGAAACGTACTCTTGGGCTGATATAAATTTCGTTGTATTCCGGGTTCGGAATATCTTTTATTAATTTAAGTTTAATTTTTTTTGCATTGGAAAATATTCCTTTTGCGTACAGAAAATTATCTCTGTAATTTGATTCCGGGAAGATGTAGCCGTTATTTAATGTGACTTTATAGATGTTATCTGAAGCGGGCAGAGACAGGCTGGTGATACGTTCATTTTCTTCAGTATCTATCCAATAGGCCTTCTTTTCTCCTTCTTTGGTCTCTGTTTCCAATTTTACAGGGATAGAAACATCTGTATTTTTTGTAATTCTTATCTCCAGAGAATCGTTTTCTTTTTTAATATTTTTTAATTTAAAATCAACCCTGTTTTTCTGTTTTAAAAAGTTTGAAAGATAAGCTGTTGATTTGTTTTTTTCAGAAAGGGTAGTCAGAAAATTTTCAGGTGTAATTTTTTTTCCGGAATTCTGAGAAATATAGTCTTTTACAATATCATTGAAATTATTATATCCCATTTTATCTGCTGAATAGTTAAAAAGACTTCCTGTTTCAAAACTACTGATGGCCATGTCATTGAAGTTACTCAAAACAGGGAAATGCTCATCAATTTTCTGATCGAGGTTCTGCAGCATGATATACTGGTAGGAAAGGCCGTAACGGTCCAGAAGTTTTACTTTGGATGCGTGGAAAAGTTTTAAAGGCTTGATTCCGAATATTCTGGTCTCAGGTAATGTGCCTAATAACTTTGTGTCAGCATAGAATTTTTTCAGGTACTGAATTTCCAGATAGGATTTTAAACCGTTTTTGAACCAATGGTCTTTTTCTTTATCAGCAATAACGTTTTCATCAAGGATTTTCTTGGCAATGATTCCAAAATAATCCAGATCTGTCTTTTCAGCATTGGTAAACAACTGGAATCTGAATTTCCAGAAAGTAATATCATTATTGCCGAAAAAGTCTTCCTGAGCTCTGAATTTGTCTGAAATAAAAATACTTTTTGGAAGGAAACCGATTCTCTCTTTCAAAAACTTTAATTGTAAAGGAAGATAAAACTCCAGGTTTTGTTTTTCTTCCGGTTTCAGGTTATAACCAAATTTAATTTCGGTTTCAATGCCGCCAACATTGGTTTTTATTGAAGGGTAGGCTGTGGGGGAAATCAAAAATTCAGGATCAGAATCCAAATATCCCTTAAATGAGTTCATCTGAACCTGTGGGAGATTACCTTCCACAAAACTATTGGCCGGGATATCAAAGTTGATAGTCCAGAAAGTATTGAAACTTACTGGTTCTTCAATATCGTGATAGTTTCTTTTGGAAATATTGTCCGGATCAAAATGATCCGGAACAATAAAGAAATATTTTAATACCGTATTTTGAGCGGATGTTCCGTAACCCGTAAAAGTTTTATCGGGAAGCTGCATCCGGTATTGCAACTGTAAAGTGACACTTTCACCGGGTTTTAATACTTTTTTCAGAGGAATGAAAAGATTTTCATCTGAGATGGTATTAACAGGAATGGCTTCATTGTCAGAATTTTTAATATTCAGTTCAAGAAGTTTTCCCAATTGATCGCTTTTTGCAAAATGCAAATCAGTATTTCTGTCTTCCAGTTTTCTGTAGACTAAAGAGGTTCCCCGTCTATTGTAGGCGGAAACCCAATTCAGGAGCTTTACACTCTGCAGATCTTTTTCAGAATGATTGTGATAAACAATTTCCTGACTGATCTCAAGGTTCTTTTTGTCAGGAGACAGTTTTGCTTCAATATATATACTGTCTTTCTGTGCAGAAACCTGTGCGGCTCCCCAGAACAAAATAAGACAAATGCTGATCTTTTTCAAATATTCGTGATAAAGGTCAAATATAACTTATTTTGAATATACTTTATAGGATTTTAACCCTGAATTGTTTTTTTTTCCAAAGAATTAATATACGCATTCCATCCCTCAGTCTTATAAGTGATCGCAGAAGCTTCAGGATCATCAGATTTGTAGATTCCTCTTCCTACAATGATAAAATCTGTATGCAGGGTTTTGAAAACGTGTTCCGGGGTATTGTACTGCTGTCCTTTACCATCTCCCGAATCTGCAAGATTAACTCCCGGAGTGAATAATAAAAGATCTTCAGGAATTTTGTTCTGAGACACACCACCAATTACATTAGGATGAGATAAAGCTACTTTCAGTGCTTCTTCACGATAGCTTGCAGTAGTGAGTGCTCCTTTAGAAGACATACCTACAATAGCGACCACTCCTACATTGTGGAAACAGTCTAATGATTCAAAACCTCCGATAACCTGAGACGTTACGAAATCTGCCCAATTGGTAATTTTGAAAACACCGCTTGTGAACTGAAGTTCCTGAGTATTTCCAATATCAGCAAATTTTCTGTCCTCCATTAGCAAGAACTGATGTTTTGCAGCAATAGCTTTTAATGGAGTGATTGTTTTTTCGTAATCGAAATCAGAAATAATATCAATATGTGTTTTTAAAGCAATAATATGCGGGCCCACTTTTTCAGCAAGTTCCAATAACTCCTGAGTCGTGGTAACATCCGCAGAAGCAATAAGATTTGATTGTTTTGCTAAAGCTGTTTCCAGTAATTTTTTTGAAACAGAATGTTGTGTAGTCTGAAGTTTCTGCTCATAAGAAGATCTGGTTTCTTCTTCAAACTGAATATGATTCCCCTGAAGGAAGTCCTGAATTCTTTTTACTTCTTCATCAGACAATTCACCCGTTTCCTGAAGAATACCACATACTTCCGAAATATTGAAAAGAGTGTGTACTCTGTATCCTTTGCTTTCCAATAGTTGTTTTCCTCCTTGCTCTCTATCCAATACCACTACAATATCAGAAACTTTAAGGTCTTCCTGTTCTATTTCAGGAATGGTTTCCAGCAAAGATTTCCCTGATGTGATAACATCCTCCACCAAAAGACAGTTTTGTCCTTTCTGATAAATTCCTTCAATCAGTTTTTTTGTTCCGTAGCTTTTGGCTTCTTTTCTTTTAATAATTAATGGAATATAACTTTCCAGAGACATCGCAGTCGCCATAGGAAGAGCAGCATAAGGAACTCCACAGATTAAATCAAAATTATCCAATGGAAGCATTTCCAATAAATAATTAGCAAGAT
>JASLCD010000106.1 GCA_030146295.1 Chryseobacterium sp. | reverse complement strand
CTTTCAAATCTGAAGTTTGGTGTAAGTTACTTCTGGCAGGTGTCTGTTTCGGACGGCATTCACCAGCCAGTTTTAAGCTCCATCAGTAAATTTACCACGAATACAGTTCCGGCCAACAGGTATCATTATGTGCAAAAACAGAATGGAAACTTTGTTATCATTTCCAGTGATGATCAGGGAAATAATTTCCAGTTTACCAATTCTTCCTACAACAGCTGGCGGCCACGTAAGAATAATAATGCCGGTCTCATCGCATTTCTTCGTACAGAAGGTGGAAGTACTCATATTTATACAGCCAATCCTGACGGTTCCAATCCTTTTAAAGTAACAACAGTGCCTGTAGCAGGCTTTAATAATTATGAAATGGATTTTGCCTGGAGTACAAATGGTAAAGAGCTTATTTATTCCAACTTTAATAAGCTGTACAGGATCAATAAAGATGGCAGCGGCCTGAGTCTGGTATATACCACTCCTGACGGAAGTCTGATATCCGAATGTGACTGGAGCTATGACGGAAGTAAAATAGCGTTGAAAACCAATGATTATAATGGTTACAACACCAAAGTTTATATTATAGATATGACAGGAAGTGTTCTTAAAACCGTATTGTCCGGTTCTGCCGGAGCCAGCGGCGGATTGAATTTTTCTGTAGACGGACAGCTTCTTCTCTTTACGCATGATGTTTCAGGATATCTGGACGGAAGCGGAAATTACCGCCAGCTGGACTCACATATTTTTATCTACAATCTGACCACAGATGCTGTAAATGATATTTCTGTTGAAAGCCAGAAAGTATTGGGAACCAATGATCTTGACCCGAGATTCTCACCGAATAATGCACAGGTCATTTTTATGAATACTTCCAATGATAATATTTCACAAAGAAATATAATGGTAATTGATCTTACCAGTAATATGACAGATCTTACCAGAACTACGCTTTTCAGCAACGGGGAGATGCCCGATTATGAATAAAGTTCAAGATGTAATGTTTAAAGTGTAATGTATTGAGTCGCTTTCAGTGACATTCACTGATTGACCTTGTAAAACACATTAATTAATAGCATTACAAGTCCAGAGTTTTAAAGTTTAAAGTTCCAAGTTGTGAGCAGGAGATTAGAGAATTGAGTTGTTTGCAGATCAAACAATAACGGTAAAGTTTTATTAACTTTTCATCGCTCAGTTTCTGATCTCTATGTCTCACTTCTAACTTTAACAATGAATACGGATTAGTAATACATTACGTCTGATTCTAGTCATAAGAATGAATTCAGGCATAAAAAAATTCCAGACTGTAAAGTTTGGAATTTTTTGAGTTTTTCATAGAAGAATTTCAGTCGATAATATGATTCTCAATAGCATATTTTACAATTCCGACCGAGTTTTTCGCATTGAGTTTCAAAAGAATTCTTTTTCGGTGTGTTTCTACCGTATTGATGCTGATAAAAAGTTTTTCAGATATATCTTTACTGCTGCATCCGTCACATATCAGTTTGAGGATTTCCATTTCACGGCGGGTGAGGGGATCCTTGATGTGGGGACTTTGTTTTCCCTGTTCGTTGCTGATGAAATTCATCATTTTTTCCTTTGCATGATCACAGATATAAATCTCATTAAGGAGTAAAATATGAATAGATTTCAGGAATTCATCATACGTACAGTTTTTGTCAAGATAACCTTTGATGCCTTTGTTGAAGAGCTTTCGCATATCAATGACGTCATAAGAGCTTCCTATGACAATGATTTTGGTGTTTTTATGTTCAGAAATAATACTTTCCACCAATTTGCATATATCTGTAAGCATAAGCATATTGGAACTCATGACAAGCATTTCTGAAGGTTCTTCTTTTAAGTGTTTGGAGAGGGTTTCCAAAGAATTACAGATGTCTATTGTACTGAAAATTTTGCTTTGTGTAAGCAATCTTGATAATCCCTCGGTATAAAGCATGGGCTCATCAAAAATAGTCAATCTTGGTTTCATCATGGTTTGTTTTGTTTATATAAAAATATGAAAAAAACTTTACATTTTGAACAAAATCGCTAAATAATTTTAATTTACATTGTTTTTATTAGTAATAAAATGTTATTTTTATTGGTTATTCAATAAATAATTCTCTTCTTGTGGAGTTTTTACTGTATAATTTAGAGTTATTGTTATTGAAATGCAGTATTCATCGATGTTATATGATGTTATTTTTGCGTTTTGATTTATTTAATTAACGTGGTAGGGATATGTTTAACAGGAAAGTTAACTGAGTTGGCGATGAAGCAATATTCGTTTGCTTTATGATGAAGCAACTCTGCTTTTTCAACCATTGATTCTTCTGCTACGGTTACCCTGGGGTGTAAGGTTGCTTCTGTAAAATGACCACTTCCGCTGGCTGTTTCTTCCATTATACCTGTTGCTTCATCAGTATATTCTGTTACAATGATGCCGGCTTCAGAACAGAAATGCAGATACCAAAGCATATGACAGGAGGATAGAGATGATAAAAACATTTCTTCCGGATTATGTTTTGCTCTGTCCCCACGAAATGCAGGATCAGATGAACCTTCTATAACAACTTTGTTTTCTGCTGAAATGGTGTGGCTTCTTTCGTATTCTCTGTATCCGCTGGTTCCTGAGCCCAGGTTTCCTGTCCACCGGATGGTTATTTTGTATGGGTGCTTTTTCATAATTTAAAGATAAAAGATAAAAGATAAAAGATAAAAGATAAAAGATAAAAGATAAAAGATAAAAGATAA
>JASLCD010000072.1 GCA_030146295.1 Chryseobacterium sp. | reverse complement strand
GCAGACCTTATTATACAGCCTGATGTCATTTCAGACCAAAAAAGATATTCTTCTTTGAACAAAGAATATAGTGATTTGGGAAAAATTGTAAGAGTTTACGATCAGTACAAAGGAGCGCTGGACAGTATTGCAGAATCTGAAGAAATCATTGCGGACGGTTCAGACAGAGATTTGGTAGATCTTGCTAAAGAAGAAAAGTTAGAAGCTCAGGCTAAAATTCCAGGATTGGAAGAAGAGCTGAAAGTATTACTGATTCCTAAAGATCCTGCCGATGACAAAAACGTTATCGTAGAATTACGTGCCGGAACAGGTGGTGATGAAGCAGCTATTTTTGTGGAAGACGTGTACAGAATGTATACCATGTACTTTAAGACAAAAGGATGGAGACATGAAGTAACGGATTCTAATGAAGCGGCAAAAGGATACAAGGAATTGATCATGAAAGTGGAAGGAGAAGGTGTTTACGGAATCATGAAATTCGAATCAGGAGTGCACCGTGTACAACGTGTTCCTGAAACAGAATCTCAGGGGAGAGTTCATACTTCCGCAATTACAGTTGCGGTTCTTCCTGAAGCTGAAGAAGTAGATTTTGAATTGAATCCGGCTGATATTGAAATGCAGACTTCCCGTTCAGGAGGTGCCGGAGGTCAGAACGTAAACAAGGTTGAAACTAAAGTTCAGCTTACCCACAAGCCTTCAGGACTAGTTGTAGTTTGTCAACAGGCTCGTTCTCAGCTTGCTAACCGTGAGTTGGCAATGGAAATGCTAAGAACAAAACTATACGATATTGAATTACAGAAAGTACAGGGAGATATCGCTGCACAACGTAAATCTATGGTCTCTACAGGAGACCGTTCTGCAAAAATTAAAACTTACAATTATCCGCAAGGTAGAGTTACTGATCACAGAATCAATAAATCGATGTACAACCTTGATGCTTATATGAATGGAGATATTTCTGAAATGATTGATGCTGTAATCATGGCGGAAAATGCGGAGAAAATGAAAGGGGAAGAAGAAAATTACTAAAATTATTACCAATAAAAACAAAGCCTCTGACTATTCAGGGGCTTTGTCTTTTCAAATAACTAAATATAAACTATGAAAAACTACAAAATTATTTTCCTGCTGCTGCTTACTATGATGGGGCAGAATTTATTCGCACAAACTGAAGTAAAGAAACCCAAAGAAGTATTTGAACTGTTCTTTGGAACTTTCGTAAATAATGATGAAGTCACATTAAAAAAACTTAATGAATATCTGAAGCCTACCGTAGAAGGACAGGATGCTTACCAGGTCAATTTTAAAGAAACTTCAGAAGAGATGATGAATGGCAGCGTGGATAATTTCCTGTCTGCTTTCCCAAAAGCTACGGCTTCAGCAAGTAAAAAAGAAGCGGAAGAGTATTTCAGAACCATGTTTGATAATTTCAAAAAAGCGAAACTTACCGTTAAAGATGTAAAGGTTGTCCCAAATGAATATGTTGAAGGGCAAAAAATAGCAGAAATATCTTATTCCGTAAGCTTTCAGGTTCCATCAAAACTGACATCCGGACCAAAAGGCGATCTGAAGAAAATAAAGGCAGAAGATCTGAAGAAATATTTGGTTCAGGCAGCCCAGGATTTTAAAAATGCTGATAAAACAGTAACTACAGATCAGAACTTTAGTCTATACGAACTTAAAGAGGGTGATAAAATATACTATTGGAACGGAAGTCCCGATGAGATTGTTACCCATCTTACAGATTTCTATTTTGAAAGTTTTGGAGCAAGCGAATAGTTGAAAAATACATCATTAAAGAATAAAAAGTCCCTTTATATTGGGACTTTTTTTATTTCACATACTTTGCGTATTTTTGAGAAAAACCGATCAGTATGAATTTTAAACCTATATTGTTAACGGCTGGAGTTTTATTTTCAGCATCTTTTTATTCTCAGAAAATGAATTATCCTAAAGCATTAAAAGGCAACCAGACAGATATCTATTTCGGAACTGCTGTTTCAGATCCTTTCAGAGATCTGGAAAACGATTCTGAACCTACCAAAAAATGGGTGGATGAAGAAGTAGCATACAGCCAGAATTATCTTTCTAAAATACCGTTCAGGGATAAAATTAAAAGCCAGCTGAAGGATATCTGGAACTATGAAAAAATTTCAGCACCTTTCAAAGAAGGAGATTATACCTATTATTATAAAAATGATGGTTTGCAGGCACAGTCTGTTTTGTACAGAACAAACAATAAGACCAATGCAACAGAAGTATTTTTAGATCCTAATAAATTTTCAGAAAAAGGAACCACTTCACTCTCCAATCTTTCTTTCAATAAAAAAGGAAACCTGGCCGCTTATTCTATTTCTGAAGGAGGAAGCGACTGGAACAAGATCATCATCATCGATGCAGTGAGCAAAAAGCAAATTGATGAAACCCTGCTGGATGTAAAATTCAGCGGAATTTCATGGCAGGGTGACGAAGGATTCTATTATTCAAGCTATGACAAACCTAAAGAAGGCACCGTACTTTCCGGAATGACGGATAAACATAAAGTATACTTTCATAAACTGGGCACAAAACAGTCTCAGGATCAATTGATTTTCGGAGGTGATAAAACGCCAAGGAGATACTTAAGTGCCGGAGTTTCTGAAGATCAGAGGTACCTTATCATTTCTGCCGCTAATGCTACCAATGGAAATGAATTGTATATAAAAGACCTTCAGAAAGGAGGAGACTTTGTACAAATCATCAACGGATTTGATATCAACGCCAGCATTGTAGATACACAAGGAGATGACCTTTTCATTTTTACAGATAAAGATGCTCCGAATATGCGTCTCGTAAAAACTACCATCAGTAATCCTGCCCCTGCAACATGGAAAGATGTGATCCCACAGACTGACAACGTATTGGGAATCTCTTCCGGTGGAGGATATTTCTTTGCAACGTATATGATTGATGCCATAGATCAGGTTAAGCAATTTGATAAGGCCGGAAAACTGATTAGAGAAATTACACTTCCGGGTAAAGGGAATATTTCAGGATTCGGAGGAAAAGAAAAAGAGAAAGATGTCTACTATTC
The DNA here is from genome assembly GCA_030146295.1 of Chryseobacterium sp. Lineage (GTDB taxonomy): Bacteria > Bacteroidota > Bacteroidia > Flavobacteriales > Weeksellaceae > Chryseobacterium. The sequence goes on along the minus strand of JASLCD010000072.1, from coordinate 5,422 downwards.
TTTCAGCAATTATATTACCCCGGGAACGACTTATAAATTCAACGTAGACTCAGGTAAATCTGATGTATATCAAAAGCCTAAAGTGAAGTTTAATCCGGATGATTATGTTTCAGAACAGGTATTCTACACTTCAAAAGACGGCACAAAAGTTCCTATGATGATTAATTATAAAAAAGGAACCAAGCTTGATGGTAAAAACCCTACTATTTTATACTCTTACGGAGGTTTCAACATCAGTCTGCAGCCTTCATTCTCTGTAGTCAATGCGATCTGGATGGAAAATGGCGGGATCTACGCTGTTCCAAACATCCGTGGTGGTGGTGAGTATGGTAAAAAATGGCATGATGCAGGAACAAAACAACAGAAGAAAAATGTTTTTGAAGACTTTATTGCTGCCGGAGAATATCTTCAAAGCAAAGGCTATACATCAAAAGAATATATGGCTCTGTCAGGAAGATCCAACGGAGGATTGCTGGTAGGAGCGACAATGACTATGAGACCGGATCTGGCCAAAGTAGCATTCCCTGGAGTAGGAGTTTTGGATATGTTGAGGTATAATAAATTTACAGCAGGTGCCGGCTGGTCTTACGACTACGGAACGGCGGAAGACAGCAAAGAAATGTTTGAATATCTTAAGTCCTATTCTCCTGTACACAATGTAAAATCAGGAACTTGTTATCCGTCAACCATGATCATCACCAGTGATCATGATGACAGAGTGGTTCCGGCACACTCATTCAAATTCGGGGCAGAGCTTCAGGAAAAGCAGGCTTGTAAAAACCCTATTTTGCTGAGAATTGAAAAGAATGCAGGCCACGGAGCAGGAAGATCAACAGATCAGGTGATCAGTGAAAATGCAGATCTTATATCATTTGCTTTGTTTGAGATGGGAATAAAGAAATAGGTATTCTCAAAATAAATAAGACCATATATCATAAGAAAGGCCGGACATTTGTCCGGCCTTTTTCTTTTATTAAAATATAGAAAAACAGAGCGTTAACAGAAGTTTCATGTTTCGTTCAAAAAAATTAACTTTACGGAGACAAAAATAATTGGAATGCGAAAGACAATTTCTGTGAAAAAACCGGATTTTAGTGTATCACCTCAGGAAAGAGAGATTTACAATTTTGAAAAAGACGGGCTTGAACTCAAATCATCCTATGAAAAAAAAGATGTAAAAGATGAATCATTAACGCAGACCTCTCCAGGAATTGTGCCCTATCTTAGAGGCCCGTATTCCACCATGTATGTTCAGAAGCCATGGACGGTCCGCCAGTATGCGGGGTTTTCTACAGCGGAAGAATCCAACGCCTTCTACAGAAGAAATCTTGCCGCAGGTCAGAAAGGACTTTCGGTAGCATTTGATCTGGCAACCCACAGAGGATATGACTCTGATCATTCAAGAGTCGTAGGAGACGTAGGAAAAGCAGGTGTTGCCATCGACTCTGTGGAAGATATGAAAATCCTTTTCAATGAAATTCCACTGGATCAGATTTCAGTATCCATGACCATGAACGGTGCGGTACTTCCCATTTTGTCTTTCTATATCGTTGCAGCAGAAGAACAAGGCGTAAAGCAGGAACTCCTTTCAGGAACTATTCAAAATGATATTCTGAAGGAATTTATGGTAAGAAATACGTACATCTACCCGCCGGCACCTTCTATGAAGATCATTGCTGATATTTTTGAATACACTTCGCAAAACATTCCAAAATTCAACTCGATTTCAATTTCAGGATACCATATGCAGGAAGCAGGTGCTACACCGGTATTGGAAATGGCATACACATTGGCAGATGGCCTTGAATACGTAAGAACAGGAATCAAAGCAGGAATGAATGTAGACGATTTTGCCCCAAGACTATCTTTCTTCTGGGCAATCGGGATGAACCACTTCATGGAAATTGCTAAAATGCGTGCCGCAAGATATATCTGGGCAACCCTTTTAAAACAGTTTAATCCTCAGAATCCGAAATCTCTCGCATTAAGAACCCACTCTCAAACATCCGGATGGTCTCTTACTGAGCAGGAACCTTTTAATAATATTACAAGAACAGCGATTGAAGCTTTGTCTTCAGCATTAGGAGGAACGCAATCCCTTCACACCAATGCATTGGATGAAGCCATTGCGCTTCCTACAGATTATTCAGCAAAAATTGCAAGAAATACACAGATCATTCTTCAGCAGGAAAGCGGAATATGCGATGTGGTAGACCCAATGGGAGGAAGTAACCTGGTCGAAAGCCTTACGCAGCAGATGATAGAAGAAGCGATGAGGTATATTGATGAGGTAGAGCAGGAAGGAGGAATGACAAAGGCAATTGAAGCAGGAATTCCTAAAATGAGAATTGAAGAGGCTGCTGCTAAAAAACAAGCTAAGATCGACAGCGGAGAAGAATTCATCATCGGAGTAAATTCATTCAAATCCTCATTGAAACAGGACCAGATAGAAATCTTAGACATTGATAATACAGAAGTCCGCAGAAAACAGATCGAGAGATTAAACACAATCAAAACAGACAGAAATGCGGATGCTGTAGAACAAATCCTGAATGAGATCCGCGAAAGCGCAAAAACAGGAAAAGGAAACCTGCTGGCATTATGTATCGAAGCAGCAAGAAGAAGAGTTACCCTTGGCGAAATGAGTGATGCCATGGAAGAAACATTTGGAAGATATAAAGCAAATATTAAAACAATCTCTGGTGTATATGCAATGAATGCCGGTAAAAACGAATACTTTGAGAAAGCCCTTCATCTGACTCAGAAATTTGAAGAAGAAGAAGGACGCCGCCCAAGACTTATGGTTGCTAAAATGGGACAGGACGGACATGATAGAGGTGCGAAAGTAGTAGCCACAGCATTTGCCGATATGGGATTTGACGTAGATGTTGCTCCATTATTCCAGACACCGGAAGAAGTAGCTAAACAGGCTGTGGAAAATGATATTCATATTTTAGGAGTTTCTTCACTGGCTGCCGGGCATAAAACATTAGTTCCGCAGGTAGTAGAGGAATTATCCAAACTGGGAGCAGATGATATCACCATCGTTGTAGGAGGAGTAATTCCGCAGCAGGATTATGAATTCCTATATGCCAATGGTGCAGACTTTATTTTCGGCCCTGGAACCAACCTTCCGAAATGCGCCGTTGAAATTTTAGAAAGATTTTTGGAAAAATAAACAGAAAAGCTTTAATTTCAATTTGAAATTAAAACACAACCTATGAATCTGAAAAATATAATAAAGCCTACGAGGAAAAAATTGTTTCTTCTCGTAGGCTTATTTATTATTACTGGTGTTTTACTGTTAGCTTCAGGAAAGAAAAAAGTATTCATACAAAACGCTCAGGTGGCTGCGGACAGCGCTTTGGTTAAAAAACACTTGATTGCCCTTACGCAAACTCCGCAGTTTAGAAATCATAAAAATACAGACCAGCTGAACGAAGTTGCAGACTATATCCATCAGACTTTCAATACCTATGGCGACAGCACCGCTTATCAGGAATATAAAGTGGACGGAAAAGTATATAAAAACGTAATTACTTCCTTTGGAACAGAAAACAAAAAACGAATCATTATAGGAGCTCATTACGATGTTTGCGGAGATCAGCAGGGTGCAGATGATAATGCAACCGGAGTTACAGCCCTTTTGGAGCTGGCAAGAATGCTTAAAGCGCAAAAGCTGAAGTACAGAGTAGATCTTGTAGCCTACACATTAGAAGAACCTCCTTATTTCAGGACTGAAAATATGGGGAGCTATATCCATGCAAAATATTTAAAAGACAACAAAATTGATGTCTATGGAATGGCTAATGTAGAAATGATTGGCTATTTCAAAGATGAAAAAGGCTCACAGACTTTTCCTGTAGGAATTCTTTCATGGATATATGGTGATCAGGGAAATTTCATTACTTTGGTGAAAAAATTCAATGGAGCAGGTCCTTTTGTAAGAAACTTCATCGGGAATTTCAAAAATTCAGAACAGATCAAAACAGAAACATTCTCAGCACCTAAATTTGTAGCAGGAATAGACTTTTCTGACCATCTGAATTATTGGAATTTCGATATTCCCGCTCTCATGATCACAGATACTTCTTTTTTCAGAAATAAAAATTATCACGAGCCTACAGACACTCTGGAAACCCTCGATACAAAGAGAATGACGAAGGTTATTGATGCCATTTTTCTCAGCATTATTCACCTTAAGTGAAAAAAAAATATTTTGATTCTCAGAAAAATGTATATATTTGCACCTGAAAATCAAGTTTAACCAATAAAAAACGACGAAGCAATGTTCAGAACAAAACAGAATTCTACAGTTGGATTGCCACTTATGGTGGTAAGGCTTCGCGGTTTGGTACATTCTTAGAATAACAGTACAATAAAATATCAAAACCCGAAGTCGTAGAGATTTCGGGTTTTTTATTGCGCAATATTTCAAACTCCCAGGTTTACCCGAAATTTTTTAAGTGTCATTACAGACAAAATAGGATGAGGTATATATTCTCAGAACTGTTAATGTCTATTATTAATCCATTCAACTAATATTTTAGTTGATTAAAAGTTGTGTGAGATAAAACAATCAAGTTTCTATGATCTCACATCAGACTTCTGTTCACAATGGAAAATGATAACCTTCTGTCTTCCCGCCTGAGAAGCGTGAGAAGCAGAAAAAGAACAATTAGAAAAGATGTAGAAAAGCAGATAAGAAAAAAATATCAACGTAGTGATGAACTTTGGGATATGAGAAGAAATATTCCATGGATTCCTTTGGATAAACCTTATCAAAGAGGATTTGTAAGATTCTTTGCGGTAAGAGAAGATGTAACAAGATCCAAAGATGGAGATTTCTTTGAAGGAATATTGAAGAAAATTAACACCTACATGTATTCGGAAAGCCGCCAGTTTTTAAAAAAGAAAAGAAAATTCGGGCGTAGGATCTATGTAGAACGAGTACAGAAGCTCAAAGATATTTCTTCATATTCCTGGAATGATCCGAAACTGGGACTCACAACAAGGGAAAGACAGTATTTTTTGAAACAGGAAGAATATTGCCCGGCCCGGAAGTCTTATGTTCCATACTACGAATTTATTGAACCCTGGAGATTTACCTTGCGTACAAGACCTAATATGATTACCCACTATAAGCCTGTAGACTTTGAATTGGAAAAAGAATTTGCAGAGCTGGAATCTTATTTAGGACAGCATAGAATTGTAGGAATTATCCATAAGACAATTTATGGCAGATCATATCCATGGAGAAGAAAAAGAGAAGATATTCCACTTATCAAAAGCAGGAAATATATTACCTGCATAATGTCTGCAACAGAGATTGCAGAAAGCTTACAGGACTTATGAGTCCAACTGTTATTTAAAACAAAAACAATGGGAAATTTAAAACTAAAAGGAAAAGATATATTAAAAC
>JASLCD010000022.1 GCA_030146295.1 Chryseobacterium sp. | reverse complement strand
TTTAAACCTAGATTAATATAATGAAAAAGAAACAATGCAAACTTGGTGTATTGGCTTTACTCCTATTCGCGGAATATGGCTTTGCCCAAAGTAAAGACAGCCTTTCGAAAGAAACTTCCATAAAAGAAGTGGTGGTAGTAGCCTTCGGGAAGCAGAAAAAAGAAGAGATTACAGGATCCGTACAGTCATTAAAGGCCAAGGATCTGTCTAATCTACAGAACGGAAATATCCTTCAGGGAATTGGAGGAAAAGTAGCTGGAGTACAGGTGATCTCTTCCGGGCAGCCGGGTTCTCAGCCTACCATCAGAATGAGAGGAATAGGTTCTATCAATGCATCCAGTGACCCGCTAATTGTTCTGGATGGTATTCCGTACAGCGGAAACCTCAACAGCATCGCAGCATCGGATATTGAAAGTATTTCATTTCTGGAAGATGCTTCTTCGAATGCCTTATATGGTTCCAGAGGAGCCAATGGAGTGATTATCGTGAATACGAAGAGAGGTAAAAGTAAAGGATTGAGTGTTGAAGCGGATATAAAAACAGGGGTAAACTTCAGATCTATTGAGGATTATTCGGTGTATACTTCTCCACAGGATTATTATACGGCTTATTATAACAGAGCCCGGATTGGTGAAATTGCCAGGCTGAAACAACCGGGAGCTGTTCCTTCCGGAGCTTCTCCGCATGACGTGGGGCTTGCAGCGTTGACCAAACTGGGATATAATGCTTACAGTGTTCCTTTTAACCAATTGATTTCAAAGGACGGATCTTTCAATCATGATGCGAAACTGCTGTATCAGGACCACTGGAAAAAACTGCTTTTCAGGCCTGCTTTGAGAAGGGAGGCAACCGTTGGAATCAATGCGAACAGTGATCAGGTAAAATCCTATACTTCCCTTAATTACCTGGATGATAAAGGTTACTTAATTTCTTCCGGTTTTGAAAGGTTCGGAATCAGGTCTAATGTGGACTACTCCATTACTTCAAAGCTGAAACTGACCAGTGCTTTATCATATACTTACAGCAAGCAGGATTTTGGTGAGACCGGAGGGTTCTCCAACCCGTTCCAGTTTGCCAGAAACATTGCCCCTTTTTACCCTGTTTTCCTAAGAGATAACAATTACCAAAGGCTTTATGACAGCAATGGAAATGCCTTATACGACTATGGTGACGGCCAGGGACCCAACGGAGCCACAAGATCATATGCTGTTTTTGAAAATCCGGTGGGAAATCTTCAGAAAGATAAGTCTCAGATCATCAGCAACATCACTAATCTTAACCTTGGTTTAAATTATGAAATTATTAAAGGGCTGGATTTCACTTATAATTTCGGTGCCTATCTTGAAAATACCAGAAACCTTCAATTCGGAAATACGGAAGGAGGAACTTCGTCTTCTGTGGGAGGTACTATTTCGCAAGGTTCTAATTTTAAATATACCCTGAACCACCAACAATTGCTTACTTATCAGAAAAAGCTTGGGAATCACAGCTTCAATCTTCTTGCAGGGCATGAACTGAACAAGATAAAAGATGATGGTTTCTCAGGATCAAAACAACAGCTTTTATTGCCGGACTCTCAGTCTTTTGATAATGCTGTAAAAATTACCGATTTATCAGGAAGCGGCTACGAATATGCTGTAGAAGGGTATTTCACAAGATTACTCTATAATTATGATGGGAAGTATTTCTTTAACGCCAACATTCGTAGAGACGGATCTTCCGTTTTTTCCCCGGAAAGCAGATGGGGTAATTTCTATGGGCTGGGGCTGGCATGGAATATGGCAAAAGAAGACTTTCTTAAGGACAACAGCATCATTAATTCTTTAAAATTAAAAGCTTCTTACGGTCAACAGGGAAATGACAACATTCTTTTAGGCGGTTCTAATAGAGATTATTATGCTTACCAGGATATCTACGGAATAAATAATTTCGGAGATGACAAACCGGTACTGTCTCTTAAAAAACAGGGAAATAAGGATTTAAAATGGGAAACTTCCAAAAACCTGAATGCCGGTTTCGAAATCTCACTTTTGAAAAACAGAATCACCCTGAATGCCGATTATTTTGAAAGGAAAGTTTCGGATATGATCTACACACTTCCTCTTCCTCCATCCAATGCGGGTTCTTATGTAAAATACGGAAACATTGGAGACATGACCAACAGAGGGGTGCAGGCTAATCTAAGTGTTGACATTCTTCGTGGTGATGAATTCCAGTGGAGCTTCTATGCCAATGCCACTCATTATAAGAATAAGATCACCAGATTACCGGCTGAGCAAAGAAAGACAGGTCTGGTTTCCGGATTGTTTATCCTGACAGAAGGTGGAGACCGCTATACGTATTTCCTGAAAGAGTTTGCCGGCGTAAATCCTGAAAACGGTGACGCTCTATGGTATCGTACATCAATAAATCCTGCCACACAGAAAGAGGAAAGAACGGTCACCAACAATTATAAGGAAGCTACTGACTATAATACAGGGAAGTCTGCAATTCCAAAGGTATATGGAGGATTCGGAACAGATTTCAGCTATAAGAGATTCAATCTGGCAGTGAATTTTGCTTATCAGTTCGGAGGCTACGGCTATGATGATATTTACAGAAGCCTATTCCATTCTGATAGTTATGGTTCTAATTATTCAATTGATCTGGATAAGACCTGGACTCCTGAAAATCCAGCGGCTGCATTACCAAGAGTAGATCTTACCGCTACAAACCAGAATGGAAATTCTACTTTGTATCTGATCAAATCGGATTATATCAGCCTTCAGGATGTGACTCTGTCCTATCAGCTTCCTGATGGTTTTGCACAGCAAGCAGGATTATCTGGTCTGAAAGTTTATGTGACAGGGAACAACCTCTATTTATGGTCTAAGAGAAAAGGATATGATCCGAGAGCTTCATTGACGGGGGGTTCTGATGCATACCGATATTCTCTGTTGTCAAGTGTTTCTGTAGGCTTTAAACTCAATTTTTAAAAGAATAGGAATGAAAAAAATAAAATACTTTATAGCAGTTGTAACCCTAGGTTTTATTACTTCCAGCTGCGCCAATGATCTCAATACTTTACCGGAAGGTGATATTTCCGGTGAACAACTGAATAATGATTCTTCCAGTCCCGAAAAAATTCTGGGCGGAGTCTATCTTGATCTTCGAAGTAATGGTGCCGGCGGTACTACCGTTCACTCCGACTTCGGAATCATGGGTATTAAAGCCGGTGCGGATCTGATGTCAAATGATGTCATCCAGTCTACAAACCAGCATTTGGGAATGTTTTATAATTATGAGGCTACCAATGCCAGCAATATCGCTTCAGAGATTGTATGGACTACTTTCTATGCTAGAATATTTGTGATCAATAAGCTGCTGGATAATTTAGATAAAAATGCAAGCGCGAAGAACAGAGCTATTGCAGGGCAGTTACTGGCTTTGAGGGCTTACTCTTACTTTTATCTGGTCCGTTTTTATGCCAACGACTATAACGGCCATCAGTCTGAGCCGGGACTTCCATTGGTTCTTACCGCAAGTAATCCAAACCAGGGCTTACCAAGATCAACTGTTGCTGAGGTATATGTACAGATCAGGAAAGATATTGAAGAATCTGTTCTCCTTCTAGATACGTATGCGCGTCCCTCCAGAGCCCAGATCGATCAGAGAACGGCTAAAGCAATTGCTGCTGAAGTATTTCTGGAAACGGGAGATTACATCAAGGCAGCCCAATATGCTGAGGAAAGTAAACAGGGTGTTGCTCTAATGACTGAAGATGACTACACGACAACAGGATTTTCCAACATCAATAATCCTGAGGTAATATGGGGTTTTCATAATACTATTTCTACAATGAGTATCGGAAATTATTATGCTTCTTTCTTCTCTATGTTTGATAATACGAACGAAGGGTATGCCGGAGCGGCACAGATCCGTAAGCTGATCGACAAAAGGCTTTATGAAGCTATTCCTGCAACAGATTACCGTAAAAAGGTATTCAATGGAAGTCAGAGTGCGGCTTATACTTTTAACGGAAAGACAAAAAATTATCCGCCTTATGTAAGCTGGAAGTTTAAAGATCCTACTCTTTTTGAAGGAGATTATATTTACATCAGAGCTTCCTCTCTGTATTACATTCAGGCGGAGGCCCTTGCCAGACAGGGAAGAGAAGCGGAAGCCAGACAGGTTTTGTTTCAAATTACCTCAAAAAGAGATCAGGCATATACCCTATCCAACAAGTCGGGCAGTGAGCTGATCAATGAAATAGTACTGCAAAAAAGGATAGAACTTTGGGGTGAAGGCTATGCCTGGTTTGATATGAAAAGGCTGAATACTCCTTTGCAAAGAGTATACACCGGAACGAATCATACTTTCGGAAGATTTAACCTGACTCCTGATAAATTCAGATTTCAGATTCCTAATAAAGAGATTAATAATAACCCACAAATCAAGCAGAATGAATAGATAAACCTAAAACAATTTTACATTCAAATATATTCAGTGGAGGCAGCATTTAGATTTAAATGCTGCCTTTTTTATTGATCATCATTGAGATTCATATTTTTGCAGGGCACACTTATTATGATTCAAATAATAGGCATATCAGCATTATTTTACAATAATATCAGATTTGTAATTGTCTTTCACCAGTTCACCGTTTTTGTACAACCGCTGGTTGATGACCTTTCCTTTTTCATTAAAATAAAGCCACAACGCATTTTTTCTTCCCAGAGAATCCAGCCGCCCCATTTCTTTCGGCATTTTATTATTGTGAAGAATCTGAACCGGATACAATCCTTTCAGGTCTTTCAATGAATCCATTTTTTCAGGAATCAGTTCTGCTTCATTCCCTATTTTGAAAGTATACTTTTTTCCTTTATCACTCCTTAAAATGAGCTCATCTCCTGATATTTCATATTTTCCCTCTGAAAAGGGAGCTGTTGAAATCTGATCGTAACTTATATATTCTGTTTTTAAAAATTCGAAGGTTCCATTTTTTATATAAAGTGAATATTGTCCGCCACCGGATTGAAGCTCAGCATATTTGGGATATTCTTTATCTTTTTTACAGGAAATAATAGAGAAAAGAATGATGACAAGGCTAATAGTTTTTATTTTCATGGAAACTAAATTATTAAATATTTGAAATAAAAGCAAAAGAGGAAATACATATATTTGGAGTTGTTTTGAAACCTGGTATTCGGTTTTCAGCAATAAAAAAAATAATGACCCAAGCACAATTATTCTTCGCAGCTTTATTTTCTACCCTGTTATCCATCACTACAACAGCTCAGAAAAGACACATCGATACTCGTAAAATAGACAGCATTATAGCGGCATCCAGTCCGATAGCATTCAACGGTGTTGTTCTGGTGGCTCAGAAAGGGAAAATACAATACCTGAAATCCAATGGCTACAGAGATTTTGAGAAGAAGGTTTCTTTGAAAACAGATGACCGGTTTGAAATCATGTCCAATTCAAAACAGGTCACAGCCGTTTTGATTTTACAGGCTGCCGAACAGGGAAAACTAAATCTTCATATCCCTATAAAAAAATACCTGCCTTCCCTTACCCAGAGTTGGGCAGATACAGTTACAATACATCATCTTCTGAACCATACCCACGGTATTACAGATATCAATAGACCTGCAGCTTTCAAAGCCGGATCCCAGTTCAAATATGGTAATCTTTCGTATACACTTTTAGGAGAGATCCTTACAAATACAACAGGGAAAACCTTCACAGAATTGGCTCATTCTCTTTTCAAAAAACTGAAAATGGATAAAACACTGGTCTACCATACACAAAACAATCAATCCGTTGTTCCCGGCTATATGAACGAAAATAATCAGTTTGAAAAAGTGAAAGAATCATTCCTGAATGAGAATATAGCTCCGGCAGCAGGTATCATTTCTACAGTACAGGATCTGGCTAAATGGGATCAGGCATTATTTAAAGGAAAACTTCTTTCTCCGGAGTTTCAAAAACAGATGCTGACCCCTTCCACAATGTCTCAGCACAATGTCTTCGGAAAAGAAAGCATGGGGTTCGGCTATAATGTGAGATTTATCAAGGAAGCAGGGTTAGATTATTTTGCGGTAACAGGTCTTGGTGATGGATTCACTTGCCTTAATGCCTACTTTCCTTCTACAGATACTACTTTGATTATCCTCGAGAACCAGATGCCAAAAAACAGCGAATACTGGAGTTTTAAAGAGGCTTCGATAAAGAATGCAGTTCTGAAAGCAATGGCGAATCAATAATTTTCTATTTTTCAAGGACAAAAGGTCAGGTTAATTTTTTCAAAACTTTAAATTTAATGGTCAAGAAAGGTCTTTCAATAACAAATCTGTACAATAAGCCCCCCAGAATACAAGCCCAAAAACAAAGCAGAAGGCTTACATTATCTGAACTTTCAAGTTTAAAATAATCCAGGGTTGTCTGTACCAGATGAATAATTCCTTTATGTGAAAGATAAACCGCATAGGATAAAGCAGCCAGCTGAGTGGTAACATACACCTTCGATTTATACAGGAAAGATGATTTTGAAACTGCAGCCATAAGGATAAGTCCATAACTTACTGCCACCGATGTAAATCCGAAAACAGAAGCCATTTTGGAAGTCTGTTCATTACATACCCAAAATGAACATCCTAAAAACAGTATTCCAAGAAAGAAAATCTTATTTCCATTATGATGCACCATTCTTTTGAATATTGACGAATACTGCATCAGATGTCCTATTAACACGCCTATTGCAAGTCCATCAAGCCTCGTATGCGTGGGATAATAGATCTTCATATACCATAATTTCCAGAAATCTGTTGAGGAAGTATCTGCTGCTGCAATAAATTCATTCCATGCCATCAGCCTTGCTGCAATAGAAAATCCAATGACAGCAATCATCAGAAGAGCAATATATCTGAACAGTTTTGCCGGCATCAGGATCAAAAGGAACACAGGCAGAATGAGATAAAATTGTTCTTCGATACACAATGACCATGCATGGGAAAAGGTTCCGCGGCTGATAACGTCCAGTCCGTAGTTTTGAGTGAAAGTGAGAAATTTCCATAGAGGTGATAAGGCCTCCCGTTCTCTGAAGAAAGGAAATGTAAAATAGAGACACAGCGTAAAAAAATAAGAGGGAACAATCCTGAAAATCCGTTTTATATAAAATGTTTTCAGACTGATGTTTCCTTTATTTTCTATCTCTTTAAAAAGCTGGCCTGAAATCAGAAAACCACTTAAAACAAAGAAAAGATCTACTCCCGTCCATCCAAACCTTCCGATACTGTCAATCCAGTCAGGGTGCTTAAATGCCCGGAAATGATACATTAATACAAGTAAAATAGCAGCAGCTCTCAGATGATCCAATCCACAAAGTCTTTCAGAGTGTTCCTTCATTATTTTTTTTATGCAAATGTTGACAAATTCCGGTACAGTTTCTTCCATAAAATCCGGACAGCAGGTTATCCGGTGTCAACAGCAAAATATGCGGTTCACATAAGAAATAGTGTTATCTGTCATTATTTAAAAGTCGAAGGCTTAGCTTTTATCTGCCTTACGTGAAGATTTTATATTTTTGAAGATGATGAAACCCCGGTCAGAAAACCAGATCAGACAGACTCTATACTTCCAGTTGCTCTTCTGGACAGCTCTGTTTTTGTTTGGAACGGTAAGAGTATATGGAGAAGATGATGGTGACATCTCCAAAGAATTGCTCATTTATAATTTTTGTCACTGGATATTCCAGATCATGGGAGCTAATTTTATTTATTTCGTTCTGATCTGCTATTTTTTTGACCGGAAAAAGTATATTGAATTTTCAATGTCCCTTCTTCTCAGCCTTTATATTATTTCCGTTATTAACAGGTTTTTTATTGTTTATATTGCCGAGCCCCTGTTCACCAATGAAAGCAGAGACAGTGTCTTCACAATTTTTACAGATATTCCTTATCTGTTACTTCACTACACATTTCCTGTCATCAGTGGTTCGTTTATCTTTATTTCAATCATGTTTATTATACGATATAAGGATGAGAAAGAGCATAGTATCAAACTGCAGAAGGAGAAGACGGAACTGGAACTGCAGTCTCTCAAATCCCAGCTCAACCCTCATTTTCTCTTTAATACTTTGAATAATATTTATTCTCTGTCCATCAGTCATTCCGATAAAACATCTCAGTCTATCAGTCAGCTTTCGGATATTCTGGATTATATTTTGTACAAAGGGCAGAAAAAATGGGTACAGGTTTCTGATGAACTGAGTATTATTGATCATTACATGGCGTTGCAAAGCCTCCGTTATCATGATAAAAGATTAAAAATAGGTAAGCATATTGTTCTCAACTCGCCAAATACTATTCCCCCTCTGCTGTATCTTACTTTGGTCGAAAATGCTTTTAAACACGGAGCAGGGAAAAGTTCAGAAACCACAGAAATAAAGATTGAGGTGGAAACCAATGCCCAACATTCTGTTTTTACAATTGAAAATACATTCCCAGATCGTCAGCCGGAACATGAAACAGGAATCGGATTGCAAAATATAAAAAGACAACTGGAATATCATTATCAGGGACATTTTACTTTCCAAATCTCACAGAAAAACAATATTTTTAAAGTTGAAATAACAACGCCTTCTCATTATGATTAACTGCATTATTGTAGATGACGAACCTCTGGCTGCATCATTACTGGAAAACCATATTTCCAAGATTGATGATCTGAAACTTAGCGGAAAGGCTGAAAATGCTATGCAGGCTTATAAAATACTTCAGAACCAGACCGTAGATCTTATGTTTCTGGATATTCAGATGCCTCATTTAACCGGAATTGATTTTTTAAAGTCATTACCACAAAAGCCCAAAACTATTTTCACCACCGCTTATCGGGATTTTGCGATTGAAGGTTTTGAACTGGAAGCTGTGGATTATCTCCTTAAGCCCATTACCTTCGAACGTTTTTTCAAGGCTGTAGAACGCATATTGAGAAATACGACCGACGACAAAGAGGATTTCATTCTCATCAAAACAGAGGGAATGCAGCACAAAATTTCCCTTTCAGAGATCGTTTATTTTGAAAGCCAGGGAAATGATATCAAAATTGTACTCATTAGCCAAGAAAGCTTTATTTCAAAACATAAAATCACCGATCTGGAGAAAACGTTATCCGGCAGGGGTTTTGTAAGAATCCACAGATCTTTTATCATTAATTCTGCTTTTGTCACGGCCTTTAACCATAATGAAATTATGATCAGCAGCCATCATATCCCGGTCGGGAGAAGCTATAAACAGGAATTTGACCGTTTTGTAAGTGACTTTTCCAGAAATAAGCTCATATAAGCCTATACACAAGAATTGGAACTGAAGCACTCTATGTTTTATAAATTTAATTCACGACTCTGTATTTTTAACATTTGTTTTAAATTAATTTTCATCGTCCTTCCGTTTAGTGAAATTTCTCTCTGTTTTTCAACACCTTAGGATCATCAAGAATGTTTCTCCAAGTTACAACTGCAGCTGATCTAATTCACGTATAAAACAACTAAACTAATGATTCACAAACCCTTACAGAAACAATGAAATCCATAGCATCGAGGGATAATCTCATAGAAATATTAAAAAAAAATGCTATTTTTGCTTAAACGAATGAAATTGCTTTTTAGTTTTTTTATTAGTAATTTTATGTACACCAATTTTATAAAACATTAAAATTCAATTCATGAGAAAAATAATTCTACTTATTACATGCATGTTCGGCATTTCAGTTTTCTCACAGATCAAAGTGTTGAAAAATGAAAGTTTGGTGGAAATTGGTAAAGATAATTCCGTGGGTCTCTATAAAAAGGAAGATAAATTTACAGTCAACTACCAGGATCTGAACACCAGCAACCTGAATACGATCCGATCTTTTTCATTCCAGAATCTTAATGGGGATGTAGCCGGATTATATAAACTTATTATGGATGGCTTTGTTACCACTCCAGAAGAAAATGTTGTACTGGAACTGCCTAATGATATCATAGAACTTCATTATGAAAAAAACTATGGTCAACAAACCATGCAGTTTATCCAGGTGATCAACAAAAACAGAAAATACATTGGGAAATCACAGTTTTTAACCCAAAAACAAGTGGAAAAGATCTTTGGAAGAACCAATGGAAAGTATGCGATGTATGACAAACCTGCCACGATAAACCCAACGGGTAATAAAGGAGCAGCTAATACGGCATCCACAGCAACTCCGGCATCAGGCGGAGCCAAGAAAAAATCAAGAAAATAATTATATTTTATAAATATTGCGAAACTCATTCTATCGGATGAGTTTTTTTATTTTATTTTTGCAGAAAGACATTACAACCTATGCCGCTTCAGATAATCAATTTAACCAAAAAATTTGGTGAACAGACAGCTCTTGACAACATCAACATTTCTATTGATAAAAATGAGATCATCGGTCTTCTTGGCCCCAACGGTGCCGGGAAATCTACCCTGATGAAATCTATTGTCGGTGCACTGAAAATTGATCAGGGAGAAGTTATTTTCAATGGAATGAATATTTCTGACCATGAGATTGAAAGCAAAAAGAAAATAGGCTTTCTTCCTGAAAACAATCCTCTTTATCTGGAGATGTATGTAAAAGAATACCTTCAGTTTGTTGCCAACATCCACAAAATTTCTGAATCCAGAGTAGATGAGGTGATCGAACTGGTAGGAATTACACCCGAAAAATCTAAAAAGATCGGACAGCTTTCTAAAGGATATAAACAGCGTGTCGGGCTTGCACAGGCCATTATTCATCAGCCGGATTTACTGATTCTGGATGAGCCTACGAATGGTCTGGACCCCAATCAAATTATTGAAATCCGTAATGTGGTAAAAGAAATCGGACAACAAAAAACTGTTTTACTGTCCACCCACATCATGCAGGAAGTGGAAGCTCTTTGCTCCAGAGTTATTCTTATACACAAAGGAAATATCCTTCAGGACTGCCCTATTGAAGAGTTCAAAGGTAAATTTGAAAGCCTGGAAGATGCGTTTGCAAGTTATACCGCATAAAAAATAATAGATCGCCCGAAAGTCTTCGGGCGATTTTTTTAGTTTTTTACTATATATCCTACAGGTGCTGTAATTTTTAAAATCTCATATTTTTTATAGTGAATCCAGAATTTATTTTTATCATGAAAATCCTGGTTCATGTAAAGCGTATCTTTTTGAGGCATTAATACTACAATAATATCTTTATCAGTCACTCTCATTTTCTCGCTTACAATGTGAATATTGGACAATTCTTTTTTTGAAAAAGAGGGATTACTCTGTTCTATTTTTGAAGCATTTATATTTTCTACAAGTTCATTTTTAACCCAATGATTGCGTACTGTAATCATTAAAAAAAATAAAATCAAGCTAACAAGCATACCCAAAAAGGCCCAAGAACTTTTTTTTATAATTTCACAATAGATTTCAATAATGGAGAAAATAAAAAAGCTAATAATCAGTAATGCTATAATGATCTGAACGATATAAATCATTTTAAAAATTCAAAATTTGAGTTAAGTTTAAGTTATTTGTCAATTGAGTTAAGAGTTATTATCTGTCTTCTCTTCAGGAGCAGCAACTGTTTCAATACTTTTCTTCTGAACCTGTTCCAACAGTTGAAGTCCCAAAAGTCCGCTGATGCCGCCATTCGCTGCATCCCCGTTTCCTCCGATTAATACTTCCGGCATTATTCTTACATTCTGGCTGGCTATATTTTCCATGATTTTTAATTGGGTAAAGTTATTTCCACCCATTGCTTCTACCGATAATTTATAAGATTCTGCATTGGATTTACCGATGGCCAGGATTTTTTCTGCTTCTGCATTACCTGTGAGTGAAATTTGTTCTGCATTTGCTTTTGCCAGCAATTCTATCTTTTCTGCTTCAGCTTTGGCGAGAAGTCTTGTTTTCTCTGCTTCACCTGTTGCGAGCAGCTTCAATCTGTCTCCTTCTGCATTCGCCTGTAATCTTACGGAATTGGCGTCTCCGGTGGCCTTTTTCACCGATGCATCTGCTATTCTTTCAGCGATTAAAACACCCTGATCTGCTTTTACAATTTCTTTCTGCATATCGGCAACAGCCGTTTCTTTTTCAAGCGCCTGACGCGTTTCCTGAGCCAGCATTTCAGTTTCGTAAGTAATTTTCTGTTCTTCTGCCAACTTTCTATCCGTTAAAGTTTTCATTAAGCTTTCCGGAGGAACAATCGCCCCTATTAAAGTATCTACAGCGTTTACATTATACTGTTCCAGAACACTGCTGATATGATCTTTCGCCGATTGTTGTCTTTCTTTTCGGGTTCCCAGAAACGCGATCACATCACTATCCTGCGCGGAATTTCTGAAGTAATTTCCAATGGTTGGTTCTAAAACCTGACTCACAAGATTGATCATATTTCCAAAACGAGCTATCACTTTTGGAGCTTCATAGGTAGGAATATGGATGATTTGTGAAACATCAAGATTGAAAGGGAAACCATCTTTACTTCGTACGGTAATCGTTGAAAGATTTTTATCCAGCTGGTGAGATTCACTTCTTTCATAAGCCCAGTTCAATACGAGATTGGTGGTAGGAACAAGTTCAACTTTCATAATGTAAGGGTTAATCGGATATTTTCCGGGGCCAATAGGTTCGGACCAAACGCCTTTATGCCCTTTCTCAACAATATTTCCATGTTTAAAATCAACACCGCTCAAATCTTTTCCTTCTTCTCCTACGTAGCTGATAATAACCCCCACGTGCCCAATCGGAATTTCCGTCATTTTTACCATTTCAACTTTTGTAAACCATGGATTTAAGAAATAAGAGCCGGCCAGAATCACCTGCTCCTGAAGACCTTTGTAACCTCCATTATTTAAAAAAGTATCTACATCCTGAAATTTATTATGCTCAGTGATAATTTTACCCGCAATCTGACCTTCTGCCAAAGGATCACCTTCCATTGTGGTAATAATACCAACCGCATTATCAGGAATCTGGGTCATATCCGTTAATTCTATTTCAAACAACAGCGTATTGATTCTATAGGATCCCGGTGCAATAATCGCAGTCTGACGACCTTTTCTTCCTCCATTTCTTAAAAAAGCTTCAGCATCCTGAAAAGAATCGCACTCAACTTTTCTCCCTAAGATTCTTCCGGTTTCTAATTCTACTCCATCTTTTGCCAGTAATAATCCTATTTTACCCGTCGGAATCACGGTAAAAGATTGAAAATCGATAGAATACTGCCATATCCATTTTCTGAAATACACACCGGGAGCTAATGTCTGAGCCTGGAAACCCGCTTCTCCATTTGTTGCAATGATTCTTCCTTCCGGAAGTTCCTGCTTACCAACGAGCACGAATTTTTTGGTGACTAAGCCTATTTTGTCCTGAGGAACAATGACTAATCCAAAGAAGATTCTTAAGATAAATTTATAAAAAAGTACGCACAAAAGTGCAATTACAGCCGGAACCATCCAGCCATGAAAAGCTAATTCCATAGTTTTGTTTTTTGTTTTTGATTAAATTTGAAAACAGGGATTGTGCTCTATTTCTTCGGTATATGAAAAAACAGAGTACGAATTATGTGATAATTCTTTCGAAAAAATTAAGAAATTACAGGAGGAGATGTATTAAAAATCGTGAAGATGATTTCTGATACTTTTAATAGAAAAAACTTAAAGTTAATTAGTTTCATTTTGATAATAAAGGAACGAGATCCTTTGATGGTACAAATGTACATAAGAAAAGTAATCAGTTGTTTTAGAAACTGACAATATTTCACCAATACAACAATAACAAATTGAAAATCAGCATTATTATTTTCTGAAAACACGCATCCAGCAGTTGTAAAAATCTAATTTTCAGCACTCTATATTTATATTCTAAATTAAAAATGGCTTTATATTTGATAGAATCTAAAATGTTAACCAATAACCACTCAATATGATAAAGCATATTTTATTAGGATCTTTCTGTTTAGCTCAGTTTTCTTTCGCGTATGCCAAAGAAATTCCGAATCTGAAAACAGATCTTTTTATAACCACTTCTGCAACCCAGCAGGTACCCAAAACGGTAATTATTAAAACCAAAAAGTTTAAGATCAGAATCGACAAACAGCCGAATGGCAAGTACCTTTACCAGTCGTGGAATGCCAACACAAAGATTACAGCAAAACCAAGTATGATCATCAGTGATGGTGAACTGATTCCTGATGGCACTGGAGGAAACTATTACATCAACTTCAATAATGAGGGCCATAGCTATCAGATCTGGAGAAATTATCTTACAGATTCTCCCAAAAAAGCACCTTATACATTGGTTGTAAATGATGCGAATGACCGTGAAATTGTTCGCCAGGACGGATATGTAGTGAAAAATTAAGTATTAAGGAAAGAGGCGGGAAGTGGCTATAGTCTGCCTATAACTTCTATTGAAACACCCGACACCGTTTTGCTTTCTATAAAATAAAAATCCTGTATTGATTGATACAGGATTTTTTTATGTTCCGGACTGTTTTAATTCTTCAAAAAAACTGCTGGCTTCATAACTTTCTTTAGCCGCTTTATAGCCGATATTAAAAATCTGCTCCAGTCTGTCTTTTCCTCGTTCAAAAGTTCCGTAAGAAGATAGTTTCTGGGAGGAAATGAACCAGTCACAGTAATCAAATTTTATTCTCTCAATCCTGTAGGAAAGGAGGTCATAAGAGCGGGAAACAATAGCTTTAATGGAGTTCAGATCTTTGATTTTAGCTTCGTTGGGTGGTGATACAAATACCCCGATCAGTTTATCACAGTCATCTCTGATGATATCTGCAGGAAAGTTATTCAATACTCCTCCATCGCAATACATTTCATCACCAATGATGTAAGGAGTTGTAATTCCCGGAATAGAGCATGATGCAATAATGGCGTCAACAATTTCAAAATCTTTATCAAAAATCTTCTGGGTTCCTGCAACCAGCTCTGTTGCTACAATTTTCACTTCTATATCCAGATCACCTAATTTCATTTCGTGAAAGATTGGTTTCAGATAGTTTCTGAAGATCACTGAAGAGACGAGCCCCGGCTGATTGAATGTAAAGTGTTTCCAGTTGAAAAAATACACGGAATTGAAAAATTCCAGGATTTCTTCCGGAGTTTTTCCGATGGCATGAAGACATCCTACAATAGACCCTGCACTACAGCAGGAAAGGATATCCACTTCAATCCCTTTTTCCTGTAAGAATTTTAATACTCCTGCATGAGCGATTCCTTTGGTACCGCCGCCTGATAAAACAAGTCCTACTCTCTCAAAATTCATAGAATAAATGTAAGGAAACGGCCTGAAATAATTAAGTTAATTTTTATAAATATGTAAATTTTAAAATTATTTTAAGAAAATCCATTGCATACAAGCTAAAATTTCATCAGAAGTCTTTTAAGAAAAACGGATCATAAACAATAAACCTAACAGGTTTTTGAAACCTGTTAGGTTTACTTTACCCCTATTTCTGTTCTACATCAAAAAAAGCCTGGATTTCTCCAGGCTTTTATAATATAGATTTTTGCAAATCTCAGATTAAATGTGAATCACTTCACCATAAGCAGCAGCAGCAGCTTCCATAATTGCTTCAGAAACTGTTGGGTGCGGGTGGATAGACTTGATGATCTCATGACCTGTAGTCTCTAGTTTTCTAGCTACAACAGCTTCAGCCACCATATCCGTTACACCTTCACCAATCATGTGGCATCCTAACCATTCTCCATATTTAGCATCGAAGATCACCTTGATAAATCCGTCTGTGTTTCCGTTTGCAGTAGCTTTACCACTTGCAGAAAGAGGGAATTTACCTACTTTGATTTCGTATCCTTTTTCTTTAGCCTGCTTTTCGGTAAGACCTACAGAAGCTACTTCAGGGTGGCAGTAGGTACATCCAGGGATATTGCCGTAGTCGATTTTTTCAACGTGCATTCCTTTGATTTTCTCTACACAAGTGATTCCTTCTGCAGAAGCAACGTGAGCCAATGCCTGAGTCGGGATGATATCTCCGATCGCATAGTAACCTGGTACTGAAGTTTCATACCATTCGTTTACCAATACTCTTCCTTTATCTGTCTGAATTCCTACTTCTTCTAATCCGATGTTCTCGATATTAGCAGCAATACCTACAGCAGATAATAAGATATCAGCTTCAAGAGTGATGTTTCCGTTAGCTGTTTTTACAGTAGCTTTTACTCCTTCACCGCTTGTATCAACACTTTCTACAGAAGCGTTTGTCATAATCTCGATTCCTGTCTTCTTCAGAGACTTCTCTAAGTGCTTAGAGATTTCCTCATCTTCTACAGGTACGATGTTTGGCATAAATTCAACAACAGTTACTTTTGTTCCCATTGTATTATAGAAATCAGCAAACTCAACTCCGATAGCCCCTGAACCTACAACAATCATAGATTTTGGCTGCTCAGGAAGAGATAATGCCTGTCTGTATCCGATTACTTTTTTACCATCCTGCGGTAAGTTTGGTAATTCTCTTGAACGGGCTCCTGTAGCGATGATAATGTGGTTGGCTGAATATTCAGTTACTTTACCTTCTTTATCTGTTACAGAAACTTTTTTACCTTTTTTAACGGTAGCTGTACCAAGAATTACGTCAATCTTGTTCTTTTTCATTAAGAATTCGATTCCTTTGCTCATTTTGCTGGCAACTCCACGGCTTCTCTGGATCACATTCGGGAATTCAAAGCTTGCCTCCACTTTATTCAATCCATAATCTTCAGCATGGTTGATATAATGAAAAACCTGAGCAGATTTCAATAAAGCTTTGGTTGGAATACATCCCCAGTTAAGGCAGATTCCTCCTAGATTTTCTTTCTCAATAATTGCAGTTTTGAAACCCAATTGTGCCGCTCTGATTGCAGTAACATATCCACCAGGACCACTTCCGATGAC
>JASLCD010000019.1 GCA_030146295.1 Chryseobacterium sp. | reverse complement strand
CATATTTGGATATAGCGAAGAAGGAAAAAATAAAGATTGATTTCCGTCCATTTATCCACGTCGAAGGGGTTGACAATAAAGAGCTCAGAACACAGAAAATAGATCTGACGCAATATACCGGTATTATTTTTACCAGTAAGAATGCGATTGACCATTACTTCAGACTTGCGGAAGAACTTCGTTTTGCCGTACCGGATACAATGAGATACATCTGCCAGTCGGAAGCAATTGCCAACTACCTTCAAAAGCATATTGTGTACAGAAAAAGAAAAATCAGTTTTGGGGAGAAAAACTTCTCAGATCTGCTTCCTCTTTTCAAAAAATTTCCAACTGAAAAATATCTGCTGCCATCTTCAGATGTTTTAAGCCCGGATATTGTGAAAACCATGGATGCATCTAATGTAGACTGGACAAGAGCAATAATGTACCGTACCGTATGCAGTGACCTTACAGATATCAACATTAAAGATTATGACATGTTGATCTTCTTTAGTCCACAAGGAATCAAATCGCTACAACAAAACTTCCCTGAATTCAAGCAGGAGGAAACAAAGATCGGTGTTTTTGGAAACACGACTTTGGCCGCTGCAGAAGAAGCCGGATTAAAAGTAGATTTAATGGCACCTACGAAGGAAACACCTTCGATGACAATGGCCCTTGAAAAATATATTAAAGCACTTCACAAATAGTCTTTAATTATAAAAATACAATCACCATCTTTTCAATAAAGGAAAGATGGTTTTTTTTTACCTAAATTTGAACAAAAATTAACATTGAATGGATCTCTACGTAAATATCTTACTTTCAGAAGAAAAGTATCCGTAAAGATTCTATTCGAGAAAAAATTAAAATACCCCGGATGAAAGCTCCACAGGCAAAAAAAATAGAAAAAATATTAGAAACCCACGGCGATAGAAGGATCGATAATTACTTTTGGCTGAACGAAAGGGAAAACCCAGAAGTCATTAAATATATTGAGGAAGAAAATGCCTACGAAGAATTCATCATGAAAGATACGGAAGCTCTTCAGGAAGACCTTTTTGAAGAGATGAAAGCGCGTTATAAAAAAGACGATGAGTCTCTGCCATACATCTTTAATGAATACTGGTATATTGTACGTTATGAAGAAGGAAAGGAATATCCTATTTTCTGCAGAAAGTACAAAAGCCTTGATAACGAGGAGGAAATTGTACTTGATGTTAATATTCTGGCGGAAGGCAAAGAGTTTTTTGAAGTAGGAAGTGTGGCAGTAAGCCCTGGTAATGAGCTTGCTTCTTTTTCTTCGGATGACGTAGGAAGAAGAATTTATACACTTAATTTTAAAAATTTAAAAACCGGAGAAATCCTTCCTGATATAATCCCCAATACGACAGGAAAAGCAGTTTGGGCAAATGACAACCAGCATGTCTTCTATATCAGAAAAGACAAGAGTCTGCGTGCATTCCAGGTATACAGACATCGATTAGGTACAGATTCTTCAGAGGATATCCTTATTTTCCATGAAGAAGACGACACTTTTGACGTTAACGTATTTAAAACAAAATCTTTACAATATATTTTTATTGCAAGTTCAAGTACGATTTCCGATGAACACCGCTTCATCCCTTCTGACAATGTATTTGCAGAATGGACGGTAATACAGCCAAGAATTGATGATCTTGAATATTCAGTAGAGCACTATGAGGATGAATTTTACATTATCACCAATGCTGATGATGCAATCAACTTCAAAATTGTAAAAGCAAAAATTGACAACTGCAGTATGGAAAACTGGGTGGATGTTATCCCGCACCGTGCTGAAGTTTTATTGGAAGGCTTTGAAATTTTCAAAGATTATCTGGTACTGGAAGAAAGAGAAAGAGGATTGCTTCAGATCAAAATCATTGATGAAAAGACCAAGGAATCTTATTATCTGCCGTTCTCTGATCCTACGTATACAGCTTATATCGGAATCAATCTTGAATTCGACACCGAGGTTCTTCGCTATGGCTATACATCTCTTACACAGCCGAGTTCCACTTACGAATATAATATGAAGGACAAAACCACCAAGCTCCTGAAACAACAGGAAGTATTGGGTGGAAAATTTTTCCATGAAAATTATATTTCAGAAAGAATCTGGGCAGACTCCAGAGATGGGGAAACAAAAATTCCCATTTCTTTAGTATACCATAAAGACACGCAAAAATCAGCTGATACTCCACTTCTTTTGTATGGATATGGCAGTTACGGGCATACTGTTGATGCCAGTTTTTCAAATGTAAGATTATCTATTCTGGACAGGGGCTTTATTTATGCTATTGCTCATATCCGTGGCGGAGAATATCTGGGAAGAGAATGGTATGAAGACGGAAAAATGTTATTCAAGAAAAATACATTCTTCGATTTTATTGATGCGGGAAAATATTTAATTAAAGAAAATTATACGTCATCCAGACATATGTATGCGATGGGAGGAAGTGCCGGAGGTCTGTTGGTAGGTGCTGTAGTCAATTATGAACCTCAGTTGTTCAACGGTATTGTAGCGCAGGTCCCTTTCGTAGATGTAGTTTCCACCATGCTGGATGATACGATTCCTTTGACTACCGGAGAATATGATGAGTGGGGAAATCCAAATGATGAGGAATACTACCATTATATGAAAGACTATTCTCCTTATGACAATGTAGAAGCCAAAGATTATCCTCACATGCTGATCACCACAGGATTCCATGATTCACAGGTACAGTATTGGGAGCCTGCAAAATGGACAGCAAAACTGAGAGAATTAAAAACAGATGACAATATTCTGGTCTTTAAAACTGACATGAGTTCCGGACATGGAGGAGCAAGCGGAAGATTTGAATCTCTAAAGGAAGACGCATTGGAGTATGCATTTTTATTAAAGATTGATAAAAAATAGTTTTATTCTTTTCTTCGCTAATTTTCAAATACGGTGTATATGTTATTATTAGCTTTTATTTCAATTGCTGTCATTTATTACCTGATCCAAAAACAGAAAATTACGAGGATGGAAAAGAGAGAGAGGAGACTTTAAAGTCAAACAGGAAGAAAAATTACAGGATCTTCTGAGAAAAGAGAGAGAAGAAGACATTAAAATTAAAGAAAGTAACCATTTATAAAAAAGACACTGTCATGATAAAATGGCAGTTATAATCATATGAACGAGTCCGAATATTGGAAAAAAATAGAACAGTTCTTCGAAGATAATTTTCAGACGGAGAAGAACCCACCCATCGAAACCCTTTTATTTCTGATCGGGTTGCAGGAGCTGGGAAGCGGCCAGCAAAAATATACTAAAGAAGACAAGGTAAACCTGATTCATATTGCAGTGTGCAGATTGCTTGAGCCTTTTGGCTATTATAAATTCACACACTATGAAGACGGATGGCCACAGTTTGACAAACTGGAAGACCTTCCGGAATTAAAGCCTAATGAGCAGAGCTTGCTTATGAAGAAGGCGATTATCCATTACTTCCAGGAAGAAGAACTTTTGTAAAAGCCGGAAGAAAGAAGCAGGAAGTAAATCCCTGACAACAAATAAAAAAGAGGGTTTTTCCATGGAAAAACCCTCTTTTTTATCAATGACTGTATCTATACATTTTCAAATTTATCCAATCAGTTCTTCAAGTTGGCTGAGTCCCATTTTAAATCCCTCTTCAAATCCCATATCCAAGATTTTTTTCATAACTTCCTCGGAATGGTAATGGATATTAATGGTTACTTTGGTTCCCTCTTCCACTCCGGTAAAACCGAGCAGCCATTGTGACCTTGGAAAATCTTCATTGATATTACCTTTTTCGTCACAGAAAGCACTCATCCAATCAAGACTTCTGTGTTCAGTAATTTCGCCATATTGCGACTGAGAATACATCGGTACCTTTTCACCATTTGGTCCTACCATTGCATACATCCAGACTCCGCCTTCTCTGAAATCCTGTTTTACCGTTTCACATCTCCAGGGTTTAGGCCCCCACCACTGATCCAATAATTCGGATTTGGTAAAATAATCCCAGACTCTTGAAACATCAGCCTTGTAAATTTTCATGACATATGTACTGGCTACATCAAAATCTTTGTTGAAAATGATATTAGATTCCATATATTTTTATTTTTACTAAAGTTAGCACTTTATTTATTGAAAGGGACTTTTCATATGACAAGTAAAGGATAATTCATAAATAATTGTTAAAAAACACTCTTTTAAGAAAAAAAAAACAATTATTTGGCTCGTTTTTTGTTTATGTAGTCTTAAAACAATTAATTTTAACATTCATTTTTCCAAAAC
>JASLCD010000001.1 GCA_030146295.1 Chryseobacterium sp. | reverse complement strand
ACGGGCTAAAGCCCGTTCCTATTGAATTAATCATATCAATTATTTTTACAATATATAATTAGATTTGGCCGAGCTTTGCGTAATAATATTAAGTTTTGGCTAAAGCCAATTGACTTATATGTTTTATTTAAACGGGCTAAAGCCCGTTCCTATTGATATAAAAAACGGTATTAAAATCTAATGGCAGCCAACCCCTGCCACCTGCCATCTATCACCTTTTCCCTGCTCCCTAATAAGAAAAAAACCTCCTTCAAAAAGAAAGAGGTCTGTATCTATATTGAAAAGATTCAATTTATTTCTTTACGCCGATTCTACTCCACGTATCCATTACAAAAAGCAGGATAAGGCCTATTGCAGCTGCTGATGCTGAAAATACAAACCTAACGTTATCTTCATCTCCTAAGATATCTGTTGTCTGCCAGTTGATCGCATAAAGATTGATGGCGATGAATACAATAAACAGTACTAAAAATACTTTATAAAACTTCTTCATGACTTCTTAAAAATTAATATAATTCTGCACCAACTGGGCAAAATTTGCGGTGAATAATTTAATTGAAATTGCCAAAAGGATAATTCCGAAAACTTTCTGAAGGATCATCAAGGTAGCATCCCCAATTTTTCTTTCCAACCATTTCGCTGATTTCAGCACCAAATATACGAAAATTGTATTAAGAATAATTCCCAAGATAATATTAATATCATGAAATTCAGCTCTAAGAGACAGTGCTGTAGTTAAAGTTCCGGCTCCTGCAACCAGCGGAAATGCGATGGGTACAATAGATGCGGCCTTTGCTTCTGTTGTTTTATTAATTTCAATTCCTAAAATCATTTCCAGAGCTATGACAAAAATCACAAAAGCACCGGCAATGGCAAAAGAATTTACATCTACTCCGATAAGTTTAAGGATTTTATTTCCTACGAAGAGGAAAACAATCATAATAGCACCAGCAGTGATTGCTGCCTTTCCGGCTTCAATCTGTCCAAACTTCTGCTGAAGACTTACTATAATAGGAACTGAGCCGATAATATCGATAACGGCAAAAAGAACCATAAAGCTGGTAACGACCTCTTTAATAGAGAAACCATCAAAAATTCCCATCTCTTTGTAATTAAAAATTTCGCAAAAATATGAAAATAAACTGACTATTTGCTAATTTGTGAATACAAATTAACAATTGTTTTCAAAAGTTCTTCAAGAGCATCAGTAGATTTCACAGGATTATATTTTTCCATTTGAACTCTCTGCTGTAGTTTGCTGTATTCTTCAGCTACAGAAGATCCATTGTGCTTTTCAAGAAAAGTCTTAAACTCCGTGGCAGAGCCTTGGAAATACTGGCTTCTTACTTCCTGATCCAATTCCTCCAGTGTTGTAAAAAACTTCTCATACTCCCCGTTATCTTTAAGGTTTTCCAGATATCCGAAATAATCATTGACATCTGTTTTCAGCGATTCCCTGATTTCCTTTTCTGTTTCTGCCACTGAACCTAAAGGTTTTGACGGTACAGTTTCCCTAACTAATGTACGTTTTTTTTGCCAATTTTTAAATAACAGGTATGCTATAAATAAGCTTGCCAGAATAACAATATTAATCAAAAGGATATTCCAGTGGAATTTACTTTTCTCTTTTACTTTAAACGAGGTGGTTTTTAAAACCGGAGTATTCACCGTCTCCAGAAGGTTATTCGTATACTCATTCACCTTTTCTACTGTAGAGCGGGCTTCTAAGATCTGATCATGAGAAAAAGCATTCAGATCCAGATTCTTTTGTCCCAGATCTACATATTCTTTGCTTTCAGGATTAAAGAAGGCAAATTGTTCAGTTTTAATAGAGATTGTTCCGGCTTTTTTGGGAATAATCACATAATTGGCCAGAATTTCTCCCTTCATTCCTACAGTTCCCGGAAAAACTTTAGAGGTAATCTTCGGAGGAAAAATTTCATAATCCGGAGATGCTGCAATTTTAGGAAGTTCCATATCCGGTAAGTTTCCTTCCCCTGAAACCTTCACTACAACATTCAGTGGTTTTTTAGCTTCCGGTTTTTCTTTGGAAGCATTATATACGTTCACAGAAAAGTTCCCGACAGCATTTTTAAAACACTCAGGTGCTCCTTCCGGAAGCTTCCTTACATTGATTTTTACTTTATTGGAAACAATTTTAGTTTTATTAGAATAGGTGCTTACAGAAGCGGATACGCCGGGAACTTCCACATAACCGGATTCATTCGGAAATACCATAAACATGGCCAGCACCTGTGAAGGCATATTTCCATATCCTGACGGATCTATTTCAGATTTATCAAAATTGATCGGATGTACATTGATATTATCCTGCTGTGGAAGATGAATATTTTTAACCTTTCTCAGGTTATCCATATTTCTTGAATATACTCTCAGAACAGCAATGGTAGGCTGATCCTGAAAGACATCCCGGTCATCAATTTCCATATTCAGATAGACATCATTGGAGGTATTGGCCGCTAATGCCCTTCTGTCAACAATATCCCGGATATTGACATCGAAAGGTTCTGTTTTGTAGATTTTGTTGTTTACCGTAACCAGAACTGAGCCTATTTTTATTTTCCCTTTTTTCTTAGGTTCAAGGGCAATTCTGGATACTTTTTGAGTAATTAAAGTATTCGTAGTGGGATCAATCACGGTATTGGTAACCGATCCGCTTCCTATAATATTAAATTTTGACAGATCCGGAAGCTGGAAGCCAGTCTGCTGTACAAGGTCTGTTCCGTTAAGTTCAAGAACAATGGTAAGGTTTACAATATCTTTCCCTCCATACTCGGATTTATCAGCATCCAGAGTAAGATTTACCTGTCCGTAAGTAATTACGGATGCTAGGGTAAGCAATATGTAAATCAATTTGTGCTGCATCACCAATCTTTCTCGTTGCTTTCAGGCATCGAATAAGAATTTTTGTTTAAAATTCTTCTGGCGGTTTCTTTTTCTTTTTCGTTTATTTTATCTAAGATCGCATTTTCAAGGT
>JASLCD010000444.1 GCA_030146295.1 Chryseobacterium sp. | reverse complement strand
CTAAGCATCAAATTTATATGATGAAAAAATATTTTTTACTTGCATTTTCACTGCTGTTTGGGCTGTCTCAATCTCAGATTATCAGGAAATATTCCAATGAATTCTTAAATATCGGAGCCGGAGCAAGAGGACTTGCAATGGGAGGGGCAGTAATTACCAATCAGGATGATGTGTATTCTCCTATGTGGAACCCTGCAGGTTTGATGTCAGTTGAAAGAGACTGGCAGGGTGCAGCCATGCACGCAGAATACTTTGAGTCTATCGCAAAATACGACTATCTGGCGTATGCAAAAGTACTGGAAGAAGGTGTATTCGGTGTTTCCGTGGTAAGACTTGGGGTAGACAATATTTTGAATACCACCCAGATGATAGATTCTGAAGGGAATATTGATTATGATAAAATCACCAAATTCTCCCAATCCGACTACGCTGCTATCCTTTCTTATGCTTTCAGACCTGGAGGAAATCCAAAACTGGATGTGGGGGTAAATGCTAAAATTGTGTACAGAAATGTAGGTAAATTTGCAAATGGCTATGGTTTTGGTTTCGATGTAGGAGCGATCTATAAGGCAGATAATGGATGGAAGTTTGGAGGTATGGTTCGGGATATTACTACTACAGTAAACTTCTGGAGCATCAATCAGAAAGAGCTTTCAACTGTTGTAAACGGAGAAGAATTCAACCCGGCACCGAAAGACAAACTTGAACTTACGATGCCCAAGCTGAACGTAGGTGCCAGTAAATTGTTTGAAATCAACAGCAGTGTTTACGTACTGCCGGAAGCTGGGATTAATGTAGATTTTGCTAAAACTGCTTCATTGATTTCAACAGATTTTGCAAGTATCAGTCCCTATGCTGGAGCTGAACTGGGATATCAGAAGATGATTTTTGTGAGATTGGGAATCAACAGGTTCCAGTCAATTACAGATATAGAAGATCTTAAGAGAAAAGTTTCTTTCCAGCCAAGTGCAGGTCTCGGAATTAGATATAGAGGGCTTACACTGGATTATGCGATTACAAATTCAGGAATAGGCGGATCCAATTTCTATTCCAATTTCTTCTCATTGAAACTGGATATGGGAGCATTCAGAAATGATTAAAATAATAAAAATGAAAAAGGTATCAATATTGATGTTGGCGGTTTGTTCAACAGTTATTTTTGCACAAAAGGTTTCAGATTATAAGTATGTCTCTGTTCCTGAGAAATTTGAAACTTTCAATGAAGATTATGGTTTAAAGGACTTTTTCATCAAAGCTTTAAAAGGGAAAAAATATATAACACTTCCTGTTATTAAAGACAACTGGCCTGCAGAAGCTAAAAATAATTACTGTAATGTAATTACTGCAGATGTACTGAATGACAAAAATTTATTTAAAAATAAAGTAATAGTACAGTTCAAGGATTGTAATAATAATATGATTCTGGAAGCGAAGGGAGGCTCAAAAATAAAAGAATATGATGAGGGATTACAGGATGCATTGAGAGAGGCTTTAATCAAAATGCCCATTTCCAATCCTGTTGCACTATTGCCTGCTTCCGGAAGCAGCCAGACCTCATCTCCTGAGCCGACAACAGTAACTGTTACTCCGACAGCCAATAATTATTCAAATGGAAAACTGGATCTCCAGAAAATAGAGCTTGATCCTAATCAGTTTATTCTGGCAAAGTCCGGCAGCTCTGTACCATTTGCAGTTTTCAAAACTACTTCTAAAAATGCTGTTTTCTTAGTAAAGTTAGCTGACGGTACTACGACGGTAGGGTATTTTGAAAACGGAAACATTGTGATAGATATTCCACAGGCTGATGGAAGATATTCCAAAGAGGTTTTTGTAGCAAAATAATCAGTAAATAACAAATAATAAACATAAGAGGCTCTTGAAAAAGAGCCTCTTATCATATATATATTGATGTGTTTTTCATTTTTCTGAAAATTTGAAGGGTGTTTATGATTGGGGTTTTTCACAAGAAACAGATACTCTACAGATACAGGAAGTAACCATTCCTCTGTAATGGTAAATGAAAATGTAAGAAAAGCTATAAAATGAGAAAAATTTTCATAGTATTATCGTTATTAGTTGATAATACTAATTTATGAAAAAAATACAAATAATGTTATTATTGAGTAAAATATTTATTTATTCATGTTTTTTATTAGTAAATTTACCTTGTATCTAGCGAGGGTGTTGATTTCTCTCACTTGATGATAAAAAAAATAGATGTAAAACTTTGTAAAAAGCACTGTTTACTTAGCGGAAAATGAATTGGTGAACTACAACAGATCATCAACCGGCATTATAAAAATCCCAAATCACCTTAGCCTTGCTTTTTCCTAGAATTTCTTCCAGGGTTTCCAGGTTAGATTCTTTGATACGTTTTACAGACTTCAGTTTCGACAGAAGTAATTCAATTGTTTTTTCTCCGATACCAGGAATTTCTTCCAGT
The DNA here is from genome assembly GCA_030146295.1 of Chryseobacterium sp. GTDB lineage: Bacteria > Bacteroidota > Bacteroidia > Flavobacteriales > Weeksellaceae > Chryseobacterium. The sequence continues at coordinate 9,096 of JASLCD010000444.1, read as the reverse complement.
TCAGATTTAATAGTAGCGTTTTTTCTTCTTGTTCTGTGATGCTTTACTCCAAACCGGTGAGCCTCGTCACGTACACGCTGAAGGATTTTTAAAGTCTCGGATTTTTTATCCAGATATAAAGGAATAGGATCTTCAGGGAAGAAAATTTCTTCCAGCCTTTTGGCGATACCTACAATAGTGATTTTTCCGTATAGACCCAATAATCGCAGGCTTTTTACAGCAGAGGACAGCTGCCCCTTTCCTCCGTCTATCAGAATAAGCTGGGGAAGGTCTTCACCCTCATCAAGCATTCTTTTGTAACGGCGGTAGATCACTTCTTCCATCGTTGCAAAGTCATTGGGACCTTCCACTGTCTTAGGATGGAAGATTCTGTAATCTGCCTTACTCGGCCTGCCGTCTTTGAAAACAACACACGCTGAAACAGGATTGGTCCCCTGGATATTTGAGTTATCAAAACCTTCAATATGTCTGGGCTCTGCAGGCATTCTGAGAAGTTTCTGCATTTCAGCCATGATTCTGTTGGTATGCCTTTCAGGATCTACAATTTGAACCTGTTTTAGTTTTTCCAGGCGATATTCTTTAGCATTCTTTTCAGAAAGCTCCACAATTCTTTTTTTATCTCCTACCTTTGGAACAATCAGCTTTACATTAGGAATTTCTACAGACAGATGAAAAGGTAAAAGAACTTCTTTAGAATCAGAAGAGAATTTCTGACGGATCTCAATCAATGCTTCTTCCATAATATCTTCATCCGTTTCTTCAAGAATCTTTTTGATCTCGGTAGTAAAACTCTGAATGATATTTCCATTTCTGATTTTAAAGAAATTGACGTAAGCCGCCGTTTCATCACTCGTCATTCCGAAGACATCTACATCATCAATATTTGGGTTTACTACTGTATTCTTAGCCTGATAATCTTCCAGGATATCCAGTCTTTCCTTAATGATCTGAGCTTCTTCAAACTGAAGATTAGAAGCCAGTTTCATCATCTGGCCTACCAGATAATCTTTAGCTTTGCGGAAATCACCTTTGATCATTCCACGGATAGCATCTATCTTTTCATCATATTCTTCCTTGCTTTCAAGATCCTCACACGGGCCTTCACAGTTTTTGATATGATACTCCAGACAGACTTTATATTTTCCTTCTGCAATCTTTGCCGGAGAAAGATTCAGATTGCAGGTTCTGAGCTTGTAAATATGCTTGATGGTATCCAGCAAAATCTTTGCAGGACGTACTTTGGCATAAGGACCATAATATTCTGACCCGTCTTTAATGACATTTCTGGTCAGAAAGATCCTTGGGAAATCTTCATTCTTGATACAGATCCACGGATAGGTCTTGTCATCTTTCAGCATGACATTATAAAACGGCTGATGTTCCTTGATCAGATTATTTTCCAATAAAAGGGCATCGTACTCGCTGTTTACAATCGTCGTTTCCAATCGTTGGATTTTGCCGACCATTATTTTGATCCTATATCCGGAAAGGTTTTTGTTGAAATAAGAAAGAACCCTTTTTTTTAGATTTTTAGCTTTCCCAACATACAAAAGCTGTTCATTTTTATCATAATAACGATAAACGCCGGGTTCGGATGGTAAGGTTTTGAGCTGTAGTTCTAAAGAAGGATTCATATAACAAAATTAAGGAAACTTTCCTTATCTAAAAAAGAAAAACCCGCAGATGATGCTGCAGGTTTTATAATATTGTGAAAGGTCTTTTATCCGTTTGTCATTGCAGTATATTCACTCACAAGAAAACTGAAATAATCCCACTCCACAGAGTTTTTAGGATATTTTTTTATGAATTCGCTATTGTCTCCAAATAAAAAGTCATAGTTGTCCTCGAAATCATCTTTATGCAGCCACATTACTTTATTGCCTTTCTTTACATAATACGATTTGATAACACCGCCTCCAAGCTGTGGAGACCCCATTACAGAAAAACCGCCGGTTTCTTTAGCTCTCGGATCATGATATACCGAGATAATATCATCAAAGCCAGGATTGATAACCTGCATCAGAAATTCCTTATCATCTTTTTTGTTCTTTAATGAAACAGTCTGGTTTACAAAATAAATTCTGTCGTTATTGGTATTTTTCGTCAGCTTCTTGGTTCCGAAGTTTCTGATATTCCCCATATATTTTGCCACCTTTGCTATCTTTTCCGCATTGCTTGGGTAGACATACATCTCATTGATCTGATCAGCATTGAAAGTAGCATTCTTTTTTGTTACACTGTCTTTGATGGCTACCTCGTAGATCTGTCCTTTTTTGGTCTCAATCTTATTACAGAAACCTTTGTAGGTAGTTCCGTCTTTTAAGATGATCGTAGATGTTTTCTTGGGAGATGGAGTATTAAAACCTTCATTGAAAAGGTAAGTCTCCATTTTTTTGATGTCCTCTTTAGAATATTTTACTTTCTGGGCGAAAGCAGTTGTGCTTGCTACACATAAAGCAAGGAGTAGAGTTTTCAGTCTCATGTATTATTGTTTTTAATTTCAGAGGCTAAAAGTAATAAATTAATTCGGTTGTTTTGTAAAAATATAGAAGATTGAAATTTAGCTTTTGCAATCATTGTTAAATGTGTAATTTTAAAGAAATTTTTTAGAAATGATATACGGAGTAGATGTTTTTACTTTCCATGATGTTCTGGAAATCTGTAAAAAGCCAAATAAAGCCAAGCTTAATAAAGCTGCAAAAGAACAAATCTTAAAATCTCAGAAAAATGTACAGGAAATAGTAGAGTCTGACAGGTGTGTATATGGAATCAATACCGGGTTTGGACCGCTATGTGATACCAAAATATCAGCCGATGAAACAGCTCAGTTACAATATAATCTGATTATTTCTCATGCAGTAGGAGTAGGAAAGCCTATTGATAAAGAATTTTCCAAGATCATGATGATTGCTAAAGTTCATGCTCTTTCAAAAGGATTTTCGGGTGTTTCTCTGGAAGTTATTGAGAGAATGATTCTGATGCTGGAAAAAGATATTATTCCTGTAGTTCCTGAACAAGGGTCTGTAGGAGCTTCGGGAGATCTTGCTCCGTTAGCCCATCTGGTATTGCCCTTACTTGGTTTAGGACAGGTTTGGGAAGGAAATCAGATTTCTGATACCATGGAAGTTCTGAAAAAACATGACCTTGAAGCATTGGTTCTAGGACCAAAAGAAGGATTGGGATTGATCAACGGGACACAGTTTATCCTTGCTCATGCAATTAAAGGGCTGGAAAAATTCGAATACTTATTAGATCTTGCAGATATGACAGCTGCCATGAGTATTGAAGCATACAGAGGTTCTGCAAGTCCTTTCAAAAAAGAGCTTCATGAGATCAGACCTTTTGAAGGCAGTAAGAAAGTAGCTGCAAGAATGCTTAAATTTCTGAAAGGATCACAAAATATGAAAGCTCATGAAGACTGTGAAAGAGTTCAGGATCCTTATTCCATGAGATGTGTACCACAGGTTCATGGTGCCAGCAGAAATGCTTTTGAACATCTTAGAAGTATGGCAGAAACAGAACTGAATTCTGTAACAGATAACCCGATTGTATTAAGTGCTGAAGAATCTATTTCTGGAGGTAACTTCCACGGCCAGCTGATGGCTCTGCCTTTAGACTATGCTACACTGGCTGCTGCAGAACTGGGAAATATTTCTGACAGAAGAAGTTATTTATTGTTAGAAGGAAAGTACGGGCTGCCAAGATTATTGACGGAAAGCTCAGGATTAAACTCTGGATTTATGATTCCTCAGTATACTTCAGCTGCTTTGGTTACAGAGAATAAAACATTATGTTTCCCGGCATCAGCAGATTCCATTCCTACAAGTTTAGGACAGGAAGACCATGTTTCTATGGGTAGTATTTCAGGAAGAAAATTCAATCAGGTGCTTGGAAATCTTGTGAATATTCTGTCTGTAGAGCTGATGTTTGCTGCTCAGGGACTTGAATTCAGAAGGCCTGCGAAATGCTCTAAAATTATTGAAGAAAACTTTACGGTTCTTCGTTCCAAAGTTGCTAAACTTGAAGATGACAGACTGATCGGAAAAGATATGCTGGCCATTGCTGAGCTGATTAATGAGAGAAAGTTTATTGTTGAGGTAAAATAGAAGATGAAAAAGGGAATTATTGTATGTTTCTTTCTGCTGGGAATGAATGCCTTTTCTCAGTCAAGCGAAGCAAAATTAAAAGAACTGATTACTTTAACAAAGTCAGACCGGATGTTGTCTATGGGATTTCAACAGTTCATGGATCATTATAACAATAAATATAAAGATCTGCCGGACAATTTTTGGGATGAATTTAAAAAAGATATGTCAGCAGATAAAATTTTCGAATTGTATATTCCTGTTTACAAAAAGTATTTTACCGATGCAGATGTTGATGAACTTATTAAATTTTATAAAACTCCGGCAGGTCAGAAAATGATCGAAAACATGCCCAATTTAATGAACGATTCAAGAGAAGTAGCCAATAGTTATGCGAAGGCACTGGATAAAAGAGTCAATGATAAACTGAATAAACATTATCATTTTCAAAATCCGCCGCCGCCGGCCCCATAAAAACAAAGGCTTCCGAAAGGGAGCTTTTTTGTTTTATAATGCAGGGTTTAAACCTATTAGGTTTGATTCTATCAGTATTAATCTTTTAATCAAATAAACATGCACTTACTCAGAACAGATTCTTCCAATGCAGATTTTCAAAAACTGGTAAAATCTCTTGATGCCACTTTAGCTGAACATAACGGTGATGAAGATGACTTTTTTGCTCAGTTTAATACCATTGATACAATTAAAAACTGTATTGTAGTCTATATCAATACTATTCCGGCTGCTTGCGGAGCATTCAAACCCTTTTCGGAAGATACCGTCGAAATAAAAAGAATGTTTACCGATCCGGAATTCAGAAAAAAAGGATTGGGCTCGGCCATTGTAAAAGAGCTTGAGCTCTGGGCGAAAGAACTCGATTTCAAAAGAGCAGTATTGGAAACTTCCCGGGACCTGAAAAATGCGATCTCCATATATGAACAAAATGGATTTTACAGAATACCTAATTATGGACAATATATCGGAATAGAGCAAAGTGTATGCTATGAGAAAATATTGTAAATCCAAAAGGAATATAGGTTTTTGATTGGTAAGGTATTTATTTTTAAAGTGTTATATCTGTTAAGGTGACAATTCAGGTACCCAGTCACAGATTTTACGAAATAATCAATAAATCCCCGGAATTAATATTCATATAATGCTAAATTCATATTTTAAAAGGTTTTAATTCCCTTTAAAGTGTTATATTGTGGCTCCAACCAAAATTATAACATATGAAAAAAACTGTATTCCTACTGGCAATATTTTTTGCCTTAAACTCGTGTTCCAGAGAAGAACTTCAGGGCGAAAATGTAAAAACAGAAATGACTCAGAAAGATCCGCTGACTGCAAAACAGATCAATGAAAGGATCAATGAATCTATCAAAACAGATGGAACATTCAATTGGAAGAATGAATCGGATCATTTTGTATGGAGTGCTATTTTCCGTGGAAACAGAATGGTATCCATTGGATTTGGCTCTTCCAAAGACGATTTTGACAGAAGTAAATCTCCAAACAGCAGTGATATGGAAAAGGAAGTACTTTCTGTAATCAAAAAATATGAAGGAAAAGACGAAAGAGGCTTTCTTCTGCTTTCAGATCAATATCTGAATCAGATGGATGTGGTGATTGAAAAAGAAGAAACAATTGCAGCTCTTCGACAAATGAAAACCATCCGATACGTGGAGCCGGCAGATTATCATTATTTTGAATTTGAAGCTCAGTATAATGCAGCTGCGAAATCTTCAGGAAGTGGTTCATCAGGTTGCGGTTTTTCATCAGCAACGTTAAGTACAGCAGATTACACTTCTACAACACCAAGTGCAAAAGTTCCTTGGGCGTTCACCAGACACAATATTCCTGATGCATGGAGCTACAGTACTGGAGCAGGGGTTACCATCGGACTTATCGATACAGGGGTTTCTCCTGAACAAACTTTACTGGGGGGCAGCTTTAACAACGGAGCTTCTTCAGGAAGAACGATCAGTAAATTCGGAGTATATAATTCAGACGGATCGGGAGATCAGTGTGGACATGGTACAAAGATGGCCTCTGTAATGGCTGCCCCAAGAAACAATGCCGGATTGCCTGTAGGAGTAGCTTATAACGCCAATCTTATAGCATACAGAGCTGCAGAAAATGTGGTACTGGAAACTTCCAGTGAGCAGACTGCTGTAAAAACAGCGTTTACAGAATTAGGTAATAATGCCAATGTAAAGATCATCTCAATGTCAATGGGACATATTTTCTCTGTCGGGAAAATCGAAGATGGTGTTAAATACGCTTACTCGAAAGGAAAACTGATTTTCTGTGCTGGAGGAACTTCTACCAGCTTCACCAATTTTGTCGGAGTAATTTTCCCGGCATCAATGTCAGAAACTCAGGCCATAACTGGTGTGAAAGAGAATACGTCCAACCAAAAATGTGATGTTTGCCACTCGGGAAGCCAGATCGACTTTACTTTCCAGATGGAGAGACCTTCAGGAAATACTGTTCCGGTTTTGAGTTATTACAACGGACAGGCTGATTATGTAGGGGGGTCTTCTGTGGCTACCGCAGCTACTGCAGGAATTGCAGCTTTGGTCTGGGCGAAAAACCCATCGTGGACAAGAGATCAGGTTCTTAATAAAATGAGACAGTCTGCTACTTACTATCCGAATGTCAATTCAAGCTACGGTTATGGAAATATCAATGCATTGAAAGCCGTACAATAAGGAATAATACAATAAAAAGAAAAAGAGATGCCTCAGCTGAGGCATCTCTTTTTTTAATTTTCTGAAAAATGATTTGTAAAATCAGTCTCCCAGCTGATAATCCAATGGAAGCATATTTTCAATTTTATTTTTTGAAAAGTCTCCTTCATTGATGAGCTGATCAGGAGTTGTGATATTTCCTTCCTTTGAAACTTCAAAGGATTCTCCTTCAGAATGCAGAAATGATGATAATACATTCTGATTTTTTCTTTTTACAAATTCTTTTCCTTTAAGTTCATAATAAAATTTCGGATAATTGACCTGAAGAATATCTTTAAATTCGAGGAAAACCTGTCCGTTGGATCGTTGAACATAATCCGAATCCGGAATTTTTGTTTTTACAATAGCAAGCATATATTGGCTTTGAGCATTTTTTCTGCTGGCAATTTCTTTGATGTTTTCGGGAATCGTATTAAAGTCAGGTTTGTTGGCAAGCTCCAGAAAGTTCTTTAAAGTAGCCAGTTCTTCCTCAGAAGGATATTTAGGGTTGGGAATTCTTACAACCTGATTGACGATAAATCCTGCTTCGGCAATTTTATGATCATAAATACTTCTGAAAAAGTGAAGAAGGCTGCCTTCATAAGCATTCATACGGTTCAGTTTCACCTTTTCCGAATTTTTTGTTTCTTTAAAAAAACTTGTTCCTGTATAATTAACCATCCTGGAATTGAAATCTGCTGAAAAGCTGATCAGATTATAACTGATTTCATAGCCAAGATTTTTGTTCTCAATTATTAAAGTATTAGGAGCTTTTACTTTTAGAAGTTTGTTCTTTTTATCATAAGAAAACTTTAGAGACTTTTGGTTTTTGATTTTCACTTCTTCACGGTTATTGCCTATAAAATTATCCAGGAAATAATTGATGTAATTCCGGTAAGCTTCTGGAGTATAAGGAACCAGTCTTATTTCTTCTATAGCATTGGTTTTGGCGATGACTACTTTTAAAGTTTTATTAATAACATCATGGATGCTGATTGTAAAAGTTTCGTAATCATCTTTCTGAAAAACAAGATTTCCGTATTGGGTAGAAAGATTCAATATGAAACTTCCATCCTCTTTTGAAACAGTTCCTGTTTTCGTGCCGTCAAGATAAATATTAACATCCGCTATTCTGTGGCCGGTATCATCTACCACCGTCCCTTTAACCAGCTGTGCTGAAAAGACCGAATAAGTGAACAAAAAAAATAGTAATATTGTTTTCATGGTAAACAATATTACTAAACTTTTAGTGATAAAAAAAGAAGAATTTATCCAATCCTTACACTCGTCATACTCAGTGATCCTCCGATAAGCTCATCGTTGAATAAAGTGAGTTCTTCAGACTGATCTTTCAACCCTAAAGTATAGAGCAGCGGAAGATAATGATCAGGTGTAGGAACAGCATATTGAAGGAAAGTTCCCTGTTTCTGATAATCGATAATATTCTGAAAATTTCCATCGAGAAGCCAGTTGTTGGTTTTTTCCCGGGCTTCTACTGCCCAGTCCCAGCCGGCACCCACCGTATTAATATTTTTCCAGTCGATGAGACGGAGGTTATGAACAATATTTCCACTTCCGATGATCAGAATTCCTTTTTCACGAAGCTTATTCAGTCTTTTGGCAAGATCGTAATGATACTGTGCCGGTTTTGTATGGTCAATACTCAGCTGGATCACGGGGATATCCGCATCGGGATACATATGTTTGATGACTGACCATGCACCATGATCAAGCCCCCAGCTGTGATCTTCTTCCACATCAACAGGAAGAAGTAGTTCTGCTGTTTCCCTTGCCAGTTCCGGGCTTCCCGGAGCAGGGTACTGCACATCAAAAAGGGCTTTCGGGAAACCATAAAAATCATGAATGGTTTTCGGCATGTTCATCGCCGTTACAAAAGTACCTTCGGTATACCAATGGGCAGAAACACAAAGAATAGCATTGGGTTTCGGGATTTCAGAGGCTGCTTTTCGGAAGCCCTGTACAAATTGGTTTTCTTCAATTGCATTCATAGGCGAACCGTGTCCAAGAAATAAAACAGGCATTCTCTGTGTGTTTTTAAAACTGTCGCTTATGTTTTGAAGATCGTTGAGGTTCATAAATATTGAAGAGTATAAAAAAATAAAAGGTTCAAGGCTTTTAGACAAATCCCTGAACCTTTCATAATGTATGTTATTAATTATGCTTGTTTTACAAACTGTAGTTCACCAGCCACTTTTACATCATCACTTACCATTACACCTCCTGCTTCAAGAGCTGCATTCCAGTTTAATCCAAAGTCT
>JASLCD010000417.1 GCA_030146295.1 Chryseobacterium sp. | reverse complement strand
TCATTTTTATTACTATTATAACCGTAGAATTGCGGCTTGGTGTGTACAGCTTTCAATTCCACTTTGATGTCATTGGCACTGCTCCCGTAAGTGAGGGTTATTGGCTTGTTCTGAGCGGGAAGCTTTCCGAAGTGTAAGACCTCACCGTCATAGTAGAACTGTTCGCCATAAGCTTCAGCCATTCTTGCCAGGTAGTTATAGTGGGTTTCATCATACTGGCTGCTGTAAATGATCTGAGAATAGTTATTGGCATCTACCCTGATATCAAAACGGCTTTTGTCAATCCCCTGTTTGATCACTTCTTCTGCAATGATTCCTATATTGACAGACTGTGCGCCTCCAAAACTCTGGATATGGGGTGCTCCGTCAAGGAGAATGGTAGGACTGTATCCGGTAAGGACAATATTTCCCAGGCTCATTTGTTCCTGGCTGAATCCTACTCCGGTAATGACTCCTACAAAGGTTCTTTCCGGACTGTTGTCTATATCTTTGTAGGAAATAACAGCTGTAAGACGTTTTCCAAGAAATTTATTGGCTTCTTCCAATGAATGGGTCTGTCTGTCTCCAAGGGTATCGTGTGCCAGTGTGAGTGTAAATTCGTGGTGTCGTCTGGTGCTTTGTTTAAGTTTAAAATGCTTATAATATTTGATAATTTTCCCTTCTATTACAAGAGAAAGTTTTACCAGACGATTGATACCTGTATGATGGTTTTCGGAAATACCATCTGCATTCTGCGTCGGACGAAAAGACGTCGCTTGTGATTTTCCAGGTGTATTTGACATATTTTTTAGTGATTTGATTAGTTTTATCAACGATTATTCAACAGGACGGGAATTTAAAAATAAAAACAAACGCTCCCACCGAATATAGTCTAAGGTAAAAAAAGACCGTCTTATTAAGGACAGTCTTTTATTTTTTACTCATGAAAGACCTAGCTCATTGGCCAAAGTCCGTCATAAGATGAGTTTCCATACGTAATACTTTCTGCACTTACTACAAAACTGATCAGCATATTGTTGCTGTCTACTGCATCAAAGTCTACTTCATGCTGGATAACATATCCGTTTTCCCACTTCAAAGAGATCAATGTTCCTTCTTCATGAGATTTATTAAAGTTTATCTCTCCATGGGTAGGCTTATATTTGCTGTTCAATAAGCTTTCTAAAACATCAGATTTTTCTGTTGCTTCAATGGTTACTTTAATAAGCGCATTTGACGGATCAGATGCTACACGTCCTGAAATGTCTGTAGATCTTGATACGCTGTAGTTAAGCTTTAATAACTTCTGACCTTCTCCTCCATTGAATTTTAAGATTCCTCTTGAATTTCCTGCCATATTCTTAAATTTTAATCATTACAACTGTTCCCTGATATAGGATTTATATAACAAAGATAGACTTCATGTTCTAATTTAAAAAGTTTTTGGATAACAGTTTTATAAATTGTAGTAGTTCTACGACATTTACAAGAATTTCAAATTAATAATCAATTCTAGCAGTTTAAACTATTATTTTGTTTTTCATTGAAAATTTTCTAGTCAATCCTTTAAAGACTCACCTATACCACAAAACCCGACCCCAAACACTTTATTAAATACCAGTTAGTTACAATTTGTTTTTTAAGGACTTAATAATGCTTATATCCATATCCAATTACCATAATGATAAGATTAACCACTACCATCACCAGCAAAATATTGCTGTATTTTCTTTTTTTATCAATAAAGCTCACGCCAAGAGTAAAAAGAAACAGCAATAAGGTATACACGGCAGGATACATTTGAAAAGCTTCAGAAAACTTCCCTTCAAATACAAGTACGATTGCTCTCTGAGCACCACATCCCAGGCATTCTACCCCAAGGAACTTTTTACTGGGACAGGTAAGCATGAAATCTTCAATATCCATTTCTGAGTTTTTATGAATTATCCGCTACCTAAGAAGAGATTTTGGCTCTGGTATACTGAAGCGGGAAAAAACAGTCTTCTTTCATTTCAAAAGATCCCTGAACGGCAATATAAGGATTTCTAAGAATCTCCCTTGCTACAAAAACAAGGTCTGCATCACCTTTCTGAAGAATATCCTCAGCCTGCTGCACCTTGGTTATCAAGCCTACAGCTCCTGTTCTGATAGCCGCTTCATTTCTCACCTGTGAAGAAAAAGGTACCTGATAGCCATCGAAAACCGGAATTTTTGCCCCATGAATATTTCCACCACTGGACACATCAACAAGGTCTACAGCATGTTCTTTTAAAATTTTTGCCAGTTCTACACTGCTTTGAATATCCCAGCCGTTATCGGCATATTCTGTCCCTGAGATTCTTACAAAAAGGGCTGTATTTTCGTTTAATTCTTCATTAACAGCATTTACAATTTCGATCAGGAATCTGATTCTGTTTTCAAAACTTCCTCCGTATTCGTCTGTTCTGATGTTGGAAAGCGGTGACAGAAACTGATGCACCAGATATCCGTGTGCTCCATGAATTTCAATGATATCAAAACCTGCTTTCACTGCTCTTCGGGCTGCTTTTTTAAAATCCTGAACCAGTTCTTTTACCTCATCAGTACTCAATACATGTGGAATTCTTTCTGTCGGATGGTACGGAATAGGACTTGGAGCTACAGTTTGCCAGCCTTCTTCAATAGAAATCTGCAGGTTATTCCATGTTGATCCTTTTCTTCCGGCATGAGCCAGCTGGATTCCTATTTTGCTGTCAGAATTTTTATGAACAAATTCTACGATTCTTTGTAGTTTTTCAGCCTGTTCATCATTCCATATTCCCATGCAGTGATTGGTAATTCGTCCTTTGGGTTCTACCCCTGTGGCTTCCACAATCAGGAGACCTGTTCCTCCCTGTGACCTGCTTCCGTAATGTACAAAATGGAAGTCATTGGCCTCTCCGTTTTCACATGAATACATGCACATGGGAGACATTACCCATCTGTTTTTTAACTCTACATTTCTGAATTTTATTGGTGTATATAACATTTGATTCTTTTAAAAATTGAACTTTTCGCCGGAAGAATAAAATATTGCCCACCTCATTAAAAAGAACTAATTTTACCCCCCTTTTTTAGTCTACAATATATGAAAAAAGACCTACAGATC
>JASLCD010000381.1 GCA_030146295.1 Chryseobacterium sp. | reverse complement strand
CTGAGCAGGTTCCTCAAGATAAAATCACTAAAGATTCTTATATCGCTTTAGAAGTTTCTCAAGTTGTAGAAGAAGATGCTGAAGGTGAGCACCACCACCAACCAAAGAACGTAACTGTTACCGCTGAAAACAAAGAAGCTTTCAAATTGGTAAAAGGTTTGAAAATGGATGGTTCTGTAAAAGTAACGAAAGAAACTCTTGCAGGTGACGAAGAATTAGCTAAAGAATTAGGATTCAGTAAAGCTGAAGTAGAGCACCTGCACCATAATGAAGTAGAAGTAAAAGTAAAAGATTTCTATTCATTAAACCTTGCAGAGCTTAACCAGGAATTATTCGACAAAGTATACGGAGAAGGAAACATTAAGTCTGAAGATGAGCTTAAAGAAAAAGTAAAAACTGAATTAGACGAATATTTCCAGCAGAATGCTGATGTTCACTTTGTGAATAAAGTATTGGAGCAGGTAACTGAGAAAGAAGAAGTGAAACTTCCTGAAGCATTCCTTGTGAAGTGGTTAGTATTCTCTAATCAGAATATCCAGTCTGAAGAACAGGCTAAGGAAATCTTAGAAGCTGAGAAAAACCAATTGAGATACCAGATCATCGAAGGTAAATTGATGACTGATAACGAAATCAACCTTGACTATGCTGATGTATTGGCACAGGCTGAGCAGTTGGTGAAAAACCAATTGGCTATCTACGGAATCCACCACTTAGGAGAAGAAGAAATTCAGAAATATGCTGTTGAAATGTTAAAAGATCAAGAGCAGGTGAGACAAATCTCTTCTGAAGTTGCTATGGCTAAATTGAAAGATGTAATTCTTGAAAAAGCTACCAAAAAAGAAACTAAAATTTCTCACGACGAATTTTTAGAAGAACTTAAGAAATAATTATACTCTGATATAAATATTTGAAAACCGTCAATTCTTTGGCGGTTTTTTGTATTATATATTTATCCTGAAGGTTAATCAGCTATCACTCATTATCCTCATTCATCAATTATCATTCATTACTGATTGCTCATTACTCATTACTCATTATTTATCCGTATGTCCGCCAATATTCCTATATTTACCCTTTAAACTTATTTTATAATATGAAAAAGATCATCATACCGTTTTTCTGTGCTGTACTTTTCTCAGTACCGGCAGCCGCTCAGAAAAAAGCAGCCGTAGTAACTAAAACAGAAGCTGTAAAATCTAAACTAACCCCTAAAGAAGTTGTTGACAATTATTTCAAAGCATTAGGAGGAAAAGATAAATTGGAAGCTGTGAAATCTACCATTACTGATAACACGGTTTCTGTGCAGGGAATGGAAATTCAAATGACGACTAAAAAATTAGGAAATAAATTCAAATCTGTACAATCGCTGATGGGGAAAGAAATGATTCAGCTTTTTGACGGTGAGAAAGGATATTTTGATCAGATGGGAACCAAAACAGATATTCCTGCTGATAAGATTGGTGAGCTGAAAAAAGGAAAGCCAATTGATGCTTTAGCTTTTGATGCTTCTAATTTTCCAAATGTATCAACTGAAAAATTAGACGGGAAAGACTATAATGTATTGTCTTCAGATAAAGGAAAGTTTTATTTTGATGCAGGAACCGGACTTTTGTATAAAACGAATGCTGGAGAAGGAAATGCAACAATTAAAAGCTATATGACTGTAGATGGGTTGCAGTTCCCTGCTGAAGTAGATGCTGAAGGCGGAGGTCAGAAAATGACAATTAAAACTACCAAAGTGGTAATTAACTCCGGAGTTACGGATGCTGATTTTAAATAAAAATCACTTTTTTAAGATATAAAAACCGGGTACATCCCGGTTTTTTTGATATATTAATAAATTTAACTCAACTTTAACTATAAAAAGAGTTATAGCATTTCTTCACTTTGTGAATAATTGGTAGTTTTAAGCCGTAAATAAAATCAAATACCATGAAAAAAGTATTATCTTCATTTGCGGTCATCTTTCTGATGTCTGCCAATGTTTTTGGGCAGAATATCCCTGTGGATCCTTCTGTAAGAATCGGTACCCTTTCCAACGGAATGAAGTACTACATCAAAAAAAACACATTACCGGAGAAAAAAGTAGATTTCCGTCTGGCCATCAATGCCGGATCTATTCTTGAAGATGAAAATCAAAGAGGATTGGCTCACTTTATGGAGCACATGAACTTCAACGGAACCAAAAATTTTCCAGATAATAAATTAGTAGACTTTTTACAGTCCATCGGAGTAAAATTCGGACAACACCTTAATGCTTACACCAGCTTTGACGAGACGGTTTACATGCTTCCCGTTCCATTGGATAAACCGGGGAATCTGGATGCCGGACTGAAAGTAATGGAAGACTGGGCATTCAATGCAACGCTTTCTGATGAGCAGATCAATAAAGAAAGAGGTGTTGTACTGGAAGAGCTAAGACTGGGGCTTGGTGCAGATAAAAGAATGATGGATAAATATCTTCCAAAGCTTTTATATAAATCTCAATATGCAGAACGACTTCCCATCGGGAAAAAAGAAGTATTGGAAAACTTCAAACCTGATGTGATCAGAAAATTCCACCAGGACTGGTACAGACCGGATCTGATGGCGATCATCGTAGTAGGAGACATCAATGTGGATGAAATTGAAAAAAAGATCAAAGACAATTTCAGCAAATATAAAAATCCTTCAAAACCTAGAGAGAGAAAATCTTTTGACCTTCCGAATCATAAAGAAACACTCGTAGCCATTGAAACAGATCCTGATGCTACCAATTCTATGGTACAGTTTACCATGAAAGATGCGGATGCTTATAAACCGGATGTAACAGTAGAGCAGTACAATCAGAGTCTTGTGGAAAACCTTTCAACAACGATGCTGAACAACAGACTGAGAGAGCTGATCAATTCTACAAACCCACCTTTCACTTTTGGATCAGTATACCATGGAGGAACGTATGCAAGAAGCAAAGAAGCTTTCCAGGGATTTGCCATGGTAAAAGAAGGGAACCAGCTGAATGCATTGAAAGTTTTACTGGAAGAAGTAGAAAGAGCAAAAAGATTCGGATTTACCCAGTCTGAACTAGACAGAGCAAAATCTCAGGTGCTTTCCAATCTTGAAAGATCCTATAACAACAGAGATAAGACAGAAAGTGACATGCTGGTAGGTGAATATGTGAGAAACTTCCTGGAGCAGGAGCCAATACCCGGAATTGCATGGGAATATGAAGATACAAAAACGTTCTTACCATCTGTTACCCTTGCTCAGACCAATGAAATCATCAAGAAAATGGTGAAGGATGACAGCAGGGTAATTGTGATCACAGGTCCTAAAAAAGATAATGTAACCATGCCTACAGAAGCAATGGTGATGAATACATTCGACGCTGTGAAAATGGCTGATCTAAAACCTTATGAAGAAAAAGCGACGATCAAAAACCTGGTTAAGCCTTTCAAATCTGAAGGGAAAATTGCTAAAACAGAAACGGATGCGAAACTGGGAACAACAACCTGGACATTAAGTAACGGCGCTAAAGTGACTTTCAAGAAAACTGATTTTAAAGATGATGAAATCGTATTTACTGCAAGAAGTTTAGGAGGAAGTTCTCTTATTCCTGATGCAGATTACAATAAAACACAGTTTGCATTTTCTGCACTATCAGAAGCGGGTGTAGGAGGATTCTCTAAAGCAGATCTTACCAATTATCTTGCCGGTAAGCAGGTGAATGTAAATCCTATGATAACTTCTCTTTTTGAAGGTGTTTCCGGAAGAACAAACCAGAAAGATTTAGGAACAGCCATGGAGCTTATGTATGCTTATTTTACAAGCTTAAATTACAATCCGGCTTCCTTCAATGCCTATAAAGAAAAACAGTCTGCGATGCTTAGTAATCTGTTGTCTAACCCTCAGGCTTATTTCTCTAATGAGCATGCAAAATTCACGAATCAGAAGAATCCGAGATTCATCGGGTTATTCCCAATGGAAAAAGACTGGGCCAATACAGACTATAAAAAAGCATATGATATCTATAAAGATAAATTTGCCAATGCCGGAAACTTCCAATTCTATTTCGTAGGAAATATTGATGAAGCGAAGTTTAAAGATGAAGTTCTGCAGTACATTGCTAGCCTGCCATCATCAGGAAAAGCCACAATGTTCAAAGATACAGGATACAGAACAATCACCGGAGATTATACAAAAGTGTACAAAAAAGGGAAAGATCCTAAGAGTATGGTCTCTATCTCATATAGTGGAGAAGCTCCTTACAACGAAAAAGAAGCTTTGGCGTTATCTGCCCTTGGAGAAGTAGCAACCATCAAGGTAATTGAAAAACTGAGAGAAGATGAAAGCGGTATCTACGGTGGAGGTGCTAGAGGAGGTATGAACAGAATTCCTTATGGTACTTACAGCTTTGGAATCAACTTCCCTTGTGGTCCGGAAAATGTGGAAAAACTGACAAAGAGCGCCATCACGGAGCTTCAGAAGCTGATTGATAATGGCCCTGAACAGAAAGATCTGGATAAATACAAAGAAGGAGAATACAATGATAACAAAACAGAACTGAAAGACAATATGTTCTGGATGAATGCCATTGCTAAAAATCAGTTAGACGGAAGTGACAAATATGATATTCTGAATTACCAGGATAAGGTAAAAGCGCTTACTGTAAAGGATCTTCAGGATGTTGCTAAAAAATATCTTACTAAAGGTAGAATTGTCGCCACTTTGATGCCTGAAGACGGTTGGGAAAAGGCTAAAAAAGAAGAATCTAAAAAGGTGGAAGCTGTAACTGTAAAAGCAGGAGCTGCCAACTAATTAACTTATTTATTTAAAACATAAAACCCGCCTCGTACTTTTTACGAGGCGGGTTTGTTATTATAAACCATTAAGTTCCATCCTTTTTCCATCTTTTACAAACCACCAGTACTCTCCATGATGATCATCGTTGCGTCCTTCCATAATACCGTTTTCATAAGCAAAATATCTGTCTTCGTGATGGGTATACACAATATTTGTATATCGAATAGAAACAATTAGATTATTTTTTATATCTACAATTCCCCATTTTCCGCCACTGGCAAGAACATCATTATTTTTTTCGTTAATTTCAAATGTGAATTTTCCTAATGCCACTTTAAGATATTTATCGCTCAGAAACTCAATTTTATCATAAATATTCGGAATACAAATTTCTCCATCACTGGAAATCACACCATATTTTCCTTCGATCATTATAAATCTGTCGGGATAAATAAATGTATCTTCATATTTTTCTTCATGATCGATAAGACCTTGAATAGTAATATATCTTGAAGGGATCTTTGTGTTAATTTCATAGTCACGGATTTTATATATTCTGTCATATGGAAGAACCGTTTTTTCTTTTGAAAGAAGATCAAGTGAATAATAGTATTGGTCATTTTCTTCAATAATTATTTTATTGTTATAAACCTCGTCATAAATTTTATGTGGAAATGGACATTCATAAATAATCTCTTCCTTTTCATTTATAATTAAATGTCGTGAATTGACGTTTTCTGTTGCTGCAAAAAGATTTTTTCCGATTCCTCTTAAGCCATCATATCTGCAGGAAGCTTTTTCTTCCAAGCTGATGTCTAAAAATCCGTATAACCTATTCTTTGAAGTAATGATGTTTCCATAAAAATCAAATCGGATATAATCAAAACCTTCCAGCCTTTTAACCATTCTGCCTTCTGTATCAAAAAGGAGATGAGTTTTTTTACCCGAATAAGAATCGTCATGATAAATTACAGCTTCAATAAGACCATATTGAGCATAGAACCCTGTAGAGTCATAAACATTTTCGGCAATAAGAGTATACTGTCCATTTTCAAATTTTAGAGCTCCCCATTTTTCATCAAAAGATTTGAAAATGAAGATATTCTCAAATCCCTCATACGTGTGTTCATACATTACAGAGAACTTCTTTTTAACATGATGGGGTAACGTCCCGTGGATTTCATTAGCACGAATGGGAACAGATTCATCAAACGTATATTGATAATTTTTCACAGATTCTTTTTTAAACATAATTGTCTTTTCGCGTTGGAACAAAAGAAGTATAGGACCGAAGGGATTTATTCCCAAAACAATCATTACGATAATGGTGGTAATAAGACCTCCTGCTATGAATGAAAATAATACTTCTTCCATCTGATAAAGATAGTAAAAAGAAAAAACCGCAGAATTTCTGCGGTTGTACTTTAGTAAGAATTTTATATTTTAAAATTCAGTTAAGAACCATATTCCTTTTTCCATTCGTCAGCAGCCTCGCTTAGAACATTGTAGAATTCTTCTCCGTATTTTCTTGTCAATGGAGTCTTTAAAAACTTATAGACAGGAACCTGAAGTTCTTTTCCAAGCGTACATGCATCGCTGCATACATTCCATTCATGGTAATTCAAAGCAGTGAATGCAGAATATTCTGTAACACGAATAGGGTACAGGTGGCAGGAAATAGGTTTCTGCCAGTCTACAGCACCATCTTCATATGCTTTTTCAATACCACATTTGGTAATTCCTTTTTCATCGAACGTCACATAAGCACATTCGCGGTTCTCCACCATAGGAGTAACATACATTCCGTCGTGCGGATCAGTAGTCCATGTTCCCTGTTCTTCAAGGGCTTTGATGCCTTCCTGAGTAAGGTAAGGTTTTATTTTATCAAAAATACTGTCCAATATCTCAAGCTCGTTTTTATCCAACGGAGCCCCTACATCTCCTTCCACACAACATGCACCTTTACATTTCGTAAGGTTGCAAACAAATTCTTCGGAAAAAATTTCCTCAGAAATCAATTTATCGTCTATCTGAATCATAATTTTTTAAAATAAATCAAAAACTGTACC
>JASLCD010000356.1 GCA_030146295.1 Chryseobacterium sp. | reverse complement strand
TGTCAAAAGTAGTATATTGCCGGATGGTTACATGGTGCCAGTTTTGATATTATGGATAGTCCGGTTAAGATTCCTTACGATAGTTTTATAAAGATTGATAGAAAATCAGAGACTTCTATTTATTTACAGATTGCCAATCAGCTGGTCAATGCCATTCAGCGAGGTTTTTTGCCTTTTGGAACTAAACTTCCCGGGACAAGAACGTTCAGCGAGATGTTGGAGATCCACAGGAATACGGCAGTTGCTGTATATGATGAATTATCTGCTCAGGGCTGGACAGAAAGTTTTCCGAATAAAGGAACGTTTGTTATTGGAAAAGATCAGGAAAAACCTGTAAAAGTGAACGATTTCCAGGAAAATAACCTCCAGAATTATCCAATAACGACTGGTTTTGCATTCAAAACTTCCAATATTCTGGATAATCCTTTTGAACATTCGGATTGTGAGTATGTCTTTAATGATGGAGTGCCGGATATCCGTTTAACACAAATCGGACAGCATTCCCGGTTTTACAGCTCTATTTTGAAGCGTAAATCCAATCAGAAATCACTTGGTCATTATAATCATGACGGGAGTGAATTTTTTAAGGAACATTTATCCCAATATCTGAATCTTTCCCGCGGGCTTCCTATTTCCAAGAATAATCTCCTCATTACCAGAAGTACGGAAATGAGTATCTATATTGTTTCCGAAATTCTTCTCTCTGCCGGTGATACTGTATTGGTGGGAGCTTTGAGCTATTTTTCCGTCAATATGATTTTTATGAAAGCTGGAGTTGATATTGTTTCTATTCCTATTGATGAAGAAGGAATTATAGTGGAAAGTGTGCGTGAAGCCTGTAAAAAACAGAAAATACGGATGCTTTATCTGACACCTCATCACCACTATCCTACTACCGTTGCGCTGAGTGCCCAGAGAAGATTTGAACTGCTGGAACTGGCCAATGAATATGGGTTTATTATTCTTGAAGATGATTACGATTATGAATTTCATTACGATAAAAGCCCTATTCTGCCCTTAGCCAGCGCTGATACCAACGGAATGGTGATTTACATCGGTTCTTTCGGGAAATCACTGGCTCCGGGGTTCAGGACAGGATTTATTGTAGCTCCGGAAAATCTGATGACAGAAATGCGTAAATACTTGGGAATTATCGACCGCCAAGGTGATATTCTGATGGAAAGAGCGCTTGGAGAAATGATTGCAGAAGGAGAAATCAACCGTTATCTGAAGAAATCTTTAAAAGTTTATCAGGAAAGGCGTGATTATTTTTCCGGGCTGCTGGAGGAAAATCTGGGTGATTTGATCTCATTTCAGAAACCTTCCGGAGGACTGGCCATATGGCTGGAATGGAATATTCCGCTGAATCTGATGCAGCTGAGCCGAAACTGTGCAAAGGATAATCTTTTTATTCCTAAAACATTATTATATCAGAATAAAGGGCTTACCGCGATGCGCCTGGGATTTGGAGATTTGAATGTTGAAGAGATGAACAAAGGGATTGAGGTTTTTTCGAAAAATGTGAAGGGATTGGTCGGTTGATTTATAATCTATAGAAATTGTATAACCTTCTAGTGTTTTAAAATAAAAACTTTTGTGACTTTTGTGGTCTAAAAAAAGCAAAAAGCCCCTTTTCAGAGGCTTTTATTAATGATGAGAAGGATAAACTATTTTGTTTTTTTTATGTTTGGGTTTCTTCTTTTTTCTGTTCAAATAGATGATAAAACCGGTGATGGGAAGTGATGTTGCAATCATCGCTGCCAGAAAATAAATGATTCTGCTCGTTAATCCCAAAATACTTCCTGTGTGAAGGTCATAATTTCTTTCTCTTAATGCGGTTCCATATCCGATATTTTTGTTTTTATAGGATTGAGATTTTAAAACAGCTCCTGAATACTGATCAAAATTAAAGTGTTCATTTCTGTATTGTCTCCCGTCATAGGTCACCTCAGCATAATAAGTTCCTTCTTCTGATCTCGGAAAATTGATTAGTGCTGATTTCTTATCTTTAAGTCTATTCTCCATGGTATTTCCAATCAGATTGAGAATATTTTCACGGTTTGAAAACTCTTCGGAAGGGATGGTACTCTTGGCCTTCTTTTCTGTGAGAGAGTTTCCGTTTAACGTATTCTTTACCCATTTGTCGACATCTTCAAAGCTCCATATCAATGCGGAATAAGAAATAATAAGCAAAGGAATTACAGAATAGAATCCCAGCACATTATGAAGATCATAATTGATCCTCTTCCAGTTGGCTGATATTTTAATGAAAAACATTCCTTTCAGCATGCTTTTACTCATTTTACGGGGATACCATATCACCAGCCCTGAAAAAAGAGTAATCGCAAGCACGAGTGTGGAATAACCGGTAATGGCTTTTCCTATTTTCTCACCCAGCAAAAGCCTTCTGTGAAGATCCAGCACAATTTCAAAAAAATCCTTTTTGGCATCTTCTACTTCCTGAACTTTTCCGGTATAAGGATCAATATAGACGCGGTAATAATAAAGATAAGTTCCCCAATAGGTTAACGCCTCATTATCCATTTTAAGGGTACGGAACACGTAAGTTTGTGAAGGATCGGAAGATATCACTACTCTTTTAACCTTTAAACCTTCGGGAAGTGCTTTTTCTGCTTTTTCTGTAAGCTCAGACAATGAAAGCTTTTTTCTTCCAATATTTTCAACGTAATATCTGTTGGGATGAGCAATATGTTTTAATTCTTCTTCAAAAGCCAGGATACATCCGGTAGTGGCCATAATAACAACTATAAGCCCGGACGTGAGTCCGAGCCATAGATGTAACTGATATGCAATTTTTCTAAACTTTAATTTCATCCTTAAAATTTAAAGCTTACCTCAGCAACGAAATTGCGAGGCATCTGTGCTACAACAACTCCCTGTCCTGCAAAGTACTGTACATTGCCCAGGTTATTCATTTTAAATCCTAGTCTGTATCTTTCTTTTTCTAGGGAAATGGAAGCATTGACTAATGTATAGGCAGGAAATATAAACTGTCCGGTAACAACTTTGTTTCCGGTAATCTGTTTTCCAACACGGTTTACCCCAAAGCCTACTCCCAATCCCTGAAGTCCTTTGATCGGAAGAATATAACTGATCCATGAATTGAATACATTCGCAGGACCTGCAGATTCCGGACGACGCCCGTCTACGGCAGGATCAGCTTTTTCATATCTGCTGTGATTGTAGGCATATCCGGCCATGATATTCAATCCCTGAACAGGATTCAAGATCGTTTCAATTTCAATCCCTTTGCTTCTTTGTTTTCCGTCCTGAACAACAATATTGTATTCTTTTCCGTCACGGATAACTCCGGTTCCTCTCTGGATATTGTCGACAAGAATGTCATAATATGAAACGGTAAAATTAATTTTGTTTCTCCAAAGATTTCCTTTCAATCCTACTTCCCACTGGTTCGCCATCTGCGGTTTCATATCTCCGCTGTAGTCTGCCAACTGCTGCGTAACAGGTGCCGTATAGCTGAAGCCATTCATATAGTTCCCATAGGCGGATAACTGATCTTTAAGAATTTGATACACAATTCCCACTTTTGGAGACCATGCCGTCTGTTTGAATTCACCGGCACGTTTGTTATCATTCAGATTAAGCTGTCCTTTACTTTCATAATGATCCATACGCAAACTTACCAGCGTAATCAAACGGTCTGTAATATAGGTTACGTTTGAAATATAAGCCCCATAAAGGTTGGATGCAGTGGTATTTCTCACCAAAGGTGTTTTACCTGCTGAAATTGCTGCCTGAGTAGCTGCCTGGATTTTCTGAAGGGCAAGATCTTTGGAAATGCTTCCATAGCTCCCTGTCAGGTTTTGTCCGTCCACATTATCAAATACCACAATCGGAGAATGGTTGTTGTTGAGTGTCTGATTAAGGTAATCTAATCCGATCAAAACTTTATTTTTAACTTTTCCGATCTTAAATTCTCCGGTGAAATTTTGCTGAACACTTGTAGAAGAAGCTTCCGAGTTCTGCCACTGTACATTACGTTCCAGCATTGCATCACTGGTATTCCCTCTGATAAACTGATATTGGTACAAACCTTCTGTTTTTCTGTAATTACGGGAAAGTAAAGTCTGTGAATTCCAATGATCCGAAATCTTGTAATTAGCCTCAGCTTTTACGTTAATTGATGGTGCTTTTAACGTCATATCGTTGTTGGAATACGATCTTTTCCAGTCGAAACCAAGTTCATCAGGATTATGGGCAAAATATTGCCTTGTTCTCGGAAGAAAAATAATCGGAGTGTTTGTTCCTTCATAATTATAAATCTGAGCTCCTAAGTTAAATTTAAGCCTTTCATTCACCTGATAACTAATTGTAGGGGCTACAAAGAATGATTTTCTGAATTCGGAATCTCTGAAACCATTCTGATACTGATAAGCCGCATTTAAGCGGAATAACATATTTCGGGATTCCGTAATTGGTCCGTAAACATCAGCTGTTATACGGTTCAGATTATAACTTCCCATAAGATAAGAAGCTTCTCCTCCGAAGTAGTCTTTTGGCTTTTTGGTTACAGCGTTGATCAAACCTCCAAAGGAAGTTACCGCACCTCCATACAATGTTCCAGATGGGCCTTTGATCACTTCCAGGCGCTCAAGATCTGCAGGGTCTATTTCTCCGTTGGTGGTTGCCGGAACACCGTCTACCATGGATACTTTGGTAGGAAAACCTCTAAGACTGTAGTAGAAACTTCCGTCTCCCGAACCTCTTCCCGGACTTCCCTGCATTTTTACCATACCCGGAACGTTTTTCAATACTTCCGAAATATCATAAGTAAGCTGCTCCTTCATGATCTGCTGGTTGATGCTTGTATAAGCCTGCGGATTTTCAAGAACTTTCAAAGGCATTTTGGCCACTGAAGTGCTGTCTTTATCCAAAAATTTATTTCTGCTTACTGCATATACGGTAATTCCCTCAATCACATTATTGTGTAAAGGGGCATAGATCGCAGGAATTTCATAGACATCTTTCTGAATATGGATGCTTTCTCTCATCAGTTCGATGTCATTTAAAACCACCTGAAGCGTATATTCTCCAGGTGGCACATTTTCAAAGTAATATTCTCCTAAATTATTGGTTTTTGCCTGATAAGACGTGTTGACAAGTCTTAAAACAGCGTTTTTTACCGGTGCTTTTTCAGACAGCATGATTTTGCCATGAATTCTGTCGCCCTGCTGTGCAGAAAGCGAATTTGAAGATAAAGCAAGACCAAGAAGTAATATAAGGGTTTTAGATGTTTTCATGCTGTAAGTTTTGTAACAGGGGATAATTTATTTTACCGTTTTGTGATAATGGGAATGTTTCTATAAGTTCTACGCGTACATATTGTGGATTGATACGCAGTTTATTTTTAATGGTTTCGGTGATGATCTGAGGATCAATGTCCGGATTGTCATACAGCACAACGATTTTTTTATCATTGGCATTCAGACATACGAAAGTATTGCCCTGCATTTCATTTTTAAGAATAAATTCTACCTCATCCAGATTAAGGCGTATTCCGAAAAGTTTCATGATACGCTTTATCCTTCCTGTGATATAATATATTCCGTTTTCACCTTTTCTGGCTGTATCTCCGGTATGAAGTACAGAAGGCTGTTCATAGGTGGTAAGATCTTCCAGTTTATTGGCATAACCGCCAAAAATACTGGCATGTGAAAAGAGAAGTTCATCGGTTTCAGAATCAATTCTAAAGTTCCCGTTGTGTACAGGCGTTCCGATTGAAGTTTCTCC
Organism: Chryseobacterium sp.; assembly: GCA_030146295.1. Lineage (GTDB taxonomy): Bacteria > Bacteroidota > Bacteroidia > Flavobacteriales > Weeksellaceae > Chryseobacterium. Next base: position 67,181 of record JASLCD010000356.1, on the reverse strand, counting down.
CTCCAGCAATCCTTCTGTGGTAAGATAAGCCATTCTCCCTCCTGCTTCGGTCTGGCCGTATTGAGCAAAGAATTCTTTTTTAAATTCGTGGCAGTAAGAGAAAATAGTTTTTCTCAGCTCAGCATTGATCACGCCTCCGGTATGGGTAAAATACCTCAGACTTGGAGAGTCTTTTCGGAAGAAACCTATTCTGTTGAGGTTTTCGTAGAGAAAAGGTACTCCGCCCAAAGTGCTGTAGCCGTACTCCTCCATTTCATCCCAGAATGCTTTCTGCATAATGTCCTTATCTGTACATACGATTCTTCCTGCACGCATACAGTTGGTGGTGAAAATAGAGAATCCATATACGAAATTGATCGGAACGTTTAAAGGAACCACATCGGTTTCCTGAATCGGCATATACTGAAGGATGCTTAAGGCATTCAGATAAAGGCTTTCGTCTGAAAGTTTAACTAACTTCGGAACACCTGTTGTTCCTGAAGTGCTCAGAAGGATTTTAATTTCAGGGTTAATAGTAACCTCATGTTTATAATCATTCTTTGTAAAGATGCTGATACTGTCTGAGAATTCCTTCAGGCTGTAACCTTCAATTTGTTCTCTCTGCGGATCAAAGATGTATTTCGGACGGTACTCTGCCTCGATACGCTCTTTGAATTCTTCATGCAGTTTCTGTCCCAGTACGGCAATCGTGTGTGCTGTTGCATAAAAATTGAGAAGCACCTCAATGCCGCGCAGCTGATTGTCATTGTACAAAAAGAGCAGGCCTTTTTCTACAGGGTTTAAGCCTAAAGACCGGTACAGTGTTCCCACCGGTATTGTCGTACCGGTGGAAGCATCTGTAAACTCCAAGTTCTTATTGGCAATTACATTTTCTAAAATTTTCATAGGCTTAGTTTTCTACGAATACTTCGTATTTTTTCATTTTTTCGCGAATCTTTCCGACAGTTCCCATCTCCAGAATATCGTTAAAATCAAATTTGATCTGATAGAACTGTTCAAGCGCTTCTACGATAAGAAGATGAGACATAGAATCCCATTCCGGAATTTCCTGATAGGTTAGTTTTTCATCTACCAGTTCTTTCTTTATAGCGATGGCAGAGGCGATAATTTCATAAAATTCTTCTGTAGTGTTCATTTTAAATTTTTATAGTTTTCCATTTTCCATTTCTAAAAATCATTAGGAATAACACAGCTAAAACAATCTCCGAAGAAACAATAGCGGTAAATATTCCTGTCAGCTCCCAATGAAGCCTTACCCCTAAGAGATAAGCCATAGGGAGCTGAATTACATAAAACATGACAATGTAAAGCAGGGTAACCTGCATGATGTTTCCGGCGGCATTCAATGCACGGCTGATCACCATGGTGAATCCTAACAGCAGGTAAGCCATAGATACTACATGGATGTACTGCACGGCATATCTTGCAACTTCAGGTTCTGTAGTGAAAAATTTCACCACATATTCCGCAGCAATCTGCCAAAATAAAGCAACAATCACCAGATAAGTCATATTGATGGTCCCTGCTCTCCAGACTGTTTTTTCTGCGCGTTCCGGTTCTCCGGCACCCAGATTCTGTCCTGTAAGCACTCCTGCTGCATTGCCTATTCCCCAGGCAGGCATTGTTGCTACCGAAGCGATACGCTGGGCAATAATGTATCCTGCAAGAGCTGTTGTTCCGAAAGTAGAGATGATCTTCACCATAATCAGCCAGCTGGATGTAGGAATGATATACTGAACCAATCCTCCAAAGGCTATTTTCAGAATCTTCTGCAGCAATGGGATGTCTACATGGAAGGGAACTCTGATGCTGATGCTGGTTTTCCCCGCAGCCAATATGAAAGCCTGGTATAAAACCCCTAATGTCCTTGATAAAACCGTAGCATATGCCAATCCCATCAATCCGAAAGCAGGAATAAACCCTAATCCGAAAACAAGGATTACTGCCAATATGATATTGGAAATATGACAGATCCAAAGTGATTTCATAGCAATATCAGCATCCCCGACACCTCTGAAAAGTCCATTTACAGAAAGACGGAGAATCACAAGCCCGATACTCAGAAAGGCCAGTCTTGAAAAAGAAACTCCATCTGTTACCGTACTGGCATTGACGCCAAGAAAATCAACAATTTCAGCAGAGAAATAACAGGAGACACCACCAATCAGCAATGCAAAAAACAGGGCGAGCAGAATAATATACTGAGCCGTTCTGCCCATTCCTTCCTGATCCTTTTCACCTGCTCTTCTTGCAATAAGTGTTGCTGCTGCGATACCAAGTCCTACGGCAATGGCATACGCAAAGTTGATGTAGTTGTCTGTGATCCCCACAAGACCCAGAACTTTGTCTCCTAATCTGGCAATAATCAACAGGTTGACACTTACAAAGACAGACTCCATCACAAGCTCCATCACCATAGGAATGGCAAGGCTAAAGATGGAACGGTTGATGCTTCCGGAAGTCAGCTCCACTTTTTTTCCGGCGATTGCTCCATAGGCAAAAACCACTCCCTCTTTTAGGATATGCAGGAATTTCCTCATACGGCTGCTACTGAATTTTTATTAGCAATCTGATACAGCGGATTCGGCAATGCACCGTCTTTTCGCGGAATGGCAAATGCTTTATTTTCACTGTACCCGTTATTTTTCAGACGTAGACTGTTGATATAAAATCTTTTGAATGCCGGAACATACAGATCATACTTTTCGTAACGTTCCTGAAGGTGGGTATTCTCAGCTTTATAGTTTTCTACACTGTTGTGAACAAGTTGCCAGAATTTTTCTTCTTTAAAGTCGGAATAGGTATGCAATGCATTTGACAGATATCTGAAGAAGGCATCAAAAACGCCAAGCAAAATAAACAAAGGGATATTTTCTTTGTTTGAAGACTGAATAAGACCATCTGCAAGGTGTGCAGGAAGCTTTTCTCTGGCTTCTGTGGTAAGTACAATATCATCTACAAAGTCTTTGATCACAATTCTCTTCGGAACTCCGTTTTTCAGAACCACCATAATGTTTTCTCCGTGTGGGGTTACACATAATGAATGCGTGTAATAGATGTGTAATAATGGAGTAAGATAGGCATCAAGATAACTTTCAATCCATTTTTCAATGCTCAGGCCTGCTTTTTCCGCAAATGCCTGAACCAATGGAACTCCGCTTTCGTCTACATACAGTAAAGATGCCATGGTAACCATTTGCTCATCTTCTTTCAGATAATTTTCAGCACTTTCTCTCCATAATGCTCCAAGGAATTCATTATATTGGTAAGGAACGCTGGCAATCGCTCCGTACTGTGGGTGCAGATAGGTGATGGCAGCTTCTTCTCCCAAGAAGATAGTTTCTTTATTCTCCAGATAAACATCGTCTTTAATCAAACCTTTTACCCAGTCTGTAATAGCTGGAGCAATTTTCATCTGCTTAGGAGACAATCCCCGGATATTTCCTGTACTCAGAATAGAAACGGCTGTTTTCAGGTATCTTTTCTTCGGATGATCTACATTGAATAAAGTACGGATACTCTGCTGCGGGCTGTAGGTATCTCTCCCCTCACCCAACTGGATTAAAAGTCCGGAAGCAATATCGCCGGCAAAATGAATCTGAAGCTTATGCTCCCATTGCCACGGATGTACAGGAATAAAGTGATAATCTTCAACAGTCTTTCCTTCACTTATCAGTTGCTGTTTAAAATCATTGTACAGCAAATCTCCTATTTCGGAACGATAAAACTGCTCTCTGTCGATATGTTCCAAAGACTGGAATGATGATCTGCTTTTATGGGAAGCGAGCCAGATTACTTTTAAATTTTCATCGGCTTCAGGGGCAAATGTTTTAAGATCGCGAGGAGAAAAACCTAATCGGCTTTTGTTCACAATCACCCATGGATGTCCGGTCATATTGTGCTCCACAGTCTGGTAATCTGAATCAGCAAGGTCTTTTGAGGACATCACTCCTTTTGATAAAATTAAAGCATCACAATACAGCGTATGCAGTAATTCTTCCGTATATCTTGCAATAGTATAAGGATCCAGATCGAATACTGACTGCATTTCCAGGAAGAAAGCCGCTACATCTACCGAAGACAGATCTTCACCGTTTTCTGTTTTTGTAATACTGTTTTTATCAATATGCCAATAATCCATCATTCTCTCCTGTCCGCGGAAGCTGTAGGAAATATTTTCAAATCCTGTTTCAAGTTTAAAAACGGTATATCCGTCTTTATCTTCAAAAGTTGCTACAGGTTTCAGAAGCTCTTCATGCATCAGTTCTGCGATGGTTTTGGCCATTAAGTTCCTGTTAGCCTGATTCCAGTTTTCCTGGTTTATGGTATTTTTTAAGTTGGTGTTCATTTCTTTATTAAATTTTGGCAGTTGGTAAATCAGCATATTTTTCTACATCAAAATCCTGGAAAGCAATTTTCTTTTCAATTTTATAATGCTCTCTTCCAAGAATATCATTGATGATGTAGGAATTACGGTAAGCCGCCATTCCCAGATCGGTAGAAATATAACTGTGAGTGTGTACTTCAGCGTGGAGAACGTAAATTTCACCTCCGTTATGGTCTATTGAATAATTTCTGTTCACATCAAACAATCCGCTGGAGTCTCTCTTGATTCTCTCCTGAATATTCTTCAGGAATCCAGGCTCATGATAACGGTATCCGGTTCCTAAAATCAGATAATCGGCTTCCTGATCATAAGGAACTTCCTGTTCCAGCTGAGTAAATTCAAGATTGATGAAATCTGGGTTGCTGTTGTCTACTCTGTTCAGTTGGCTGTTAGGAATGATAGTAAGATTAGGATCCTCATTATCAATATTCAGATCATAGATAAAATCGTAGATATCATTGATCAGGTCATAGTTGATTCCTTTAAACTGAGCTTGCTGTTTACTTAAAATCGTTTTCCTTGCTGACTCACTTCTGTTATAGAAATATTCCACATAATCGGGTGAAGTAAGCTCCAGTGTCAATTTGGAATATTCCATAGGGAAAAACCTGTCCGGACGGGAATACCAACCCAGCTGTGTTTTTTCATTTCTGCTCTGAAGAAGGTCATAGAATACCTCCGCAGCACTCTGCCCGGAACCGATAATTGCAATTTTCTTTCCTTGAGATAACAATTCTTCTTTCCGATACAGATAAGAACTCGTATGAATAATTCTGGAATCCTCTTTCGGGATAAAAGAGGGAATATGAGGTTGTGTTCCCGTTCCTAAAATCAGTCTTTCGGTTTTAAAAACAGTTGTTTCTTTTGTTTTTGTGTGAACTGTTGTCACATGATACAAACCTTCTTCGTAGATGATATCCACTACCTGCGTTGAAAAACGGCACTGTGGAAGCTGTTCTATAACCCATTGGCAATAGCGGTTGTACTCTTTTCTTGGGATAAAGAAGCTTTCACGGATAAAGAATTTATACAATCTTCCGGTTACTTTCAGATAATTCAAAAGGCTTAAAGGATTGGTAGGATCAGCCATGGATACGCAGTCGCATAAAAACGGCGTCTGCAGGGTTACGTGGTCAATCATCAGCCCCGGGTGCCAGTCGAAACCATCTCTCTGATCAAGAAAAAGCGTCTTCAGTTCCGGAATCGGATTGGATAATGCGGCAAGTCCCAGATTGAAAGGGCCTATACCGATGCCTATTACATTGTATACGGCTTCGTTAGTCATTTTTTGTGATTTTTGTGGTGATTTGTACCTCTTTATTCTGTGGAAATTTTTCCCAGTACCATTCTCTGTAACAGAAGTTCAGATTGGCTTTTTTATGAGGCATTTCGATTACTTTTTCTACTTTGAAGCCTACATGGGCTTTGTTCATCATAGAAGCGAGCGAGTCTACAGATCCTTCGCCTACCATTTTTCCAACCTGTGGCTGTGCAAAAACATAGTCAACCATAGATTGTGTAGATGGAGATACAAATTTCTTTTTAGGATCAGTAGGTGCGATGAACTGGTGTGTACCGTAATCTGTGGGCAGTACTTCGTAATAATCGCCTACGATATCTCTGCAAGCCCAATACACTTCAATATTACAGGAAGGTTCATCGTTTCCTGCAATGATATAACTGTGCGCTTCGTCACTCGGAAGCATCAGTCTGTAATAGGTTTCCAGTTCGTCAATAGGCCAGTTCATCTGCCAGATTTTTACGGCATGCTCACGGTTGAACCATTCGTGAAGCATTTCAAGGTCGTTTTCAAGATCTATAGGGCGCATACTCATCGTCACATCCTCTTTCTGAAAGTATCTTTTAAAGAAAACTTCCGTTCCCTGCGGATTGATCAGCTGATCAGAGAAGAAATGTTTGTGAAGAAGATTCGGAACTTTAGCATAAGAAATTGAAGAAGCATTCACCCCTCCGTCTACATCAGCAACCGCCGACTGAAGGTTTGATTTTACTGCCCAATATCTTTGATTCAAAGCATAATCCGTTAATAAGGAAGGTTCAGTGCCATGAAGGTTTTCAAATTCTCTGTACAGAATATGAATTAGTCTTCTTTCTTTAACCAAACCTGTTTTGCCTATTGAAGCAATCAGTGCACTCAGATTACTTACCAGAAGATGGTGTGAAATAATATCCAGAAGACGCTCATCTCTGATGAAAAGATCATCAATTTCAGGATAGTCTTTAATAAGAGATTCGTATTTTTCTTTAAAGCTTTCTTTGATCAGATATCCTTGCCCGTCTCTTACATAAATAGACTCCGGAAGAAGCTGATTATCCAGCTGTACAAGAAGATTCTGCTGATGAACTTCAGGAGCCATGCCTAATTGATTGTATAATCTGTTCAAAGGAGAAAGCAATAGGTTTACATACTTTTCAAACCAGATAATCGCTGCTTTTTCAGCATCTACACCCAATTGATTCGCAACATTTTTAAAGAAATGCGTCGTAAAATTGAAACCATCTGTAGATTCATCCTGGCAAAGTCTTGCTAACAGAATGACTTTATCTTCATTGGAAAAAGGATTTTCGCGGAGCAGTATATTCAGACTGTCCATATTCTTTCCTCCATAATGAACGCTTAATGTGGAAGGTTCCAGCAGTAATTTAAAGTTCGGGAAATCTTGTTCAAATGAAGCTTTCTGATGCTGCCACCAGATTGCGGAGGCGTAACCTCTGTTGAGATCTTTTAAGCTGTTTGTTCTTACAGAGCCTGTCATTAAAACATGCAGAGAGAATTTCAACATCCAGCTGAAGTCCGGATTATATACTGTTCTTATGGAAGAAGTTGCATAAAAATCCTCTCCCAAAGGTCCGATGTGAATAATTTTTCCAGAACCCAGCATTTCAGGATATTCTGCTGTTGATAAAAGATATTGTGCCTCCCATGGATGGCATGGAACTATATAAAAATCATTTACGTTTTCAAAATCGTAGCTTTCCGGTAAAGAAGTCCATTTCTCGAAGATTTCCTTTGCAGAAATTCCTGGAAGAGATTTTTCCGTGATGCAATCTTTATGAATCAGGAAATAATCCAGCTGAAAACCTTTTCCGAATTCAGGGCCATATAAAACCTGTTCTTCTTCAGAGAATCCCATTCTTGATTTGGTGAAAGGATGCAGATTGTGTCCGGCAGGAAGCATTTGCTCAGATTCAAGGAAAGAATAGGTCAACAGCTGATCATCCTGAAGACACGCTTCTGTAGTAAGCTCCAGATTTCTTAGACTGCTTTGAATTCTTTCCACAAAGTTTCTGAAGCCCGTTTCGTTTGTAGTCTCAGATAGTTCTCTGTAAACCAACTCAGTAAGCTTTTGATCATTCACTTCAAAAACTTCCTGATTTTGATGATCTATCGCCCACAAAACAGGTCCGTATTCATGAAAAAGGGTTTCGGAACGATAGGAAACCGGAGCAAATAAAAACAGTCCGCTTTTCTTCATTTCAAACCTCATAAACAATGAATCATCACTGTTTTGAAGTGCTTTTGCCGTGAGAAGATCATATTTCGGAACACCCTGATAGAATTTTCCGTTTCCCAGTTCTCTCAACATTCCGTTCAGCAGGATTCTGAAAGTAATTTCCCGGGCGTTTTCTCCTGTTCTATTTTTCTGTATTAAAGTCTTTTCCATGATTTTTGATTGTGGTGAGAATCTGATGAATGTCTTCTGTAGTCGTAATCGGGTTCAGGAACGTGAATTTCAGATAGAAGTTCCCATCCACCTTTGTACTGGCTACAAGAATTTCTCCGCTGTAGAACAGTTTCATCTTGATGTATTGATTCAGAGCATTCAGATCACTGATTTCCGGATTTACATACCTGAAAACAAGAACACTTAAGTCAGAATCTGAAAGAAGTTCAAAATCGGCATCTTCAGTGATCATTGCGGCTGCATCTTTGGTAAGATCTATCACAGTGTCTGTGTATTCTGCCAACTGCTCTCTACCCATCATTCGTAAGGTAAACCAAAGTTTTAACGCGTCAAATCTTCTGGTACTTTGTGTAATGGATTTGTTGATCTGTGCCGGAATTTCTTCTTCATCCATTTCTTTCGGATTCAGATAATCGGCGTGATGTTTAAGAATCAACAGTTCTTTTTTGTTCTTAACAATGAAAGCACTGCTGCTGATGGGCTGGAAGAATGACTTATGGTAATCAATCGTTACGGAGTCTGCTCTTTCGATGCCATTGATCAGGTCACGGTATTTATCACTCAGTAATAAAGCACATCCATACGCTGCATCTACATGCATCCAGATGTTATAATGTTCTGCAATATTCGCGATATCTTCCAGTGGATCAATATTTCCAAAGTCTGTAGTTCCGGCTGTTGCTACAATACCAATAGGAATATTTCCTAACTGTTCTTCTCTTTTAATGTATTTCTTCAAAAGAGAGATATCCATACGGAAGCGCCCATCGGTAGGTACTTTAACGATACTTTTCTCACCCAATCCCATAATCGATGCATTTTTAAGATTGCTGAAGTGAGATTTATCTGAAACAAATATTCTGAAGCGGCTTGCTTCTGCCGGCAGGCCATCCATTTTAATATTGTGATCGTATCTTTTCTGAGAAAAGCAGTCGCGCATCATGACCAATCCCATTAGATTACTCTGTGATCCTCCTGCTGTGAAAACACCGTCACTTTCATTTGTATGATATCCAATCTGTCCGGCAGTCCAGTCGATCAGTTTTCTTTCCATGAAAGTTCCGCCTGCACTCTGATCATATGTATCCTGAGAAGAGTTGATAGCGCTTACAAGGATTTCCCCTGCCAAAGCCGGAATCACTACGGGGCAGTTAAGGTGGGCTACATATTGCGGAAGGTGAAAAGCTGTGGCATGTTTTACATAGATATCATCTACTTCCGCCAGAAGTTCATTATAGTTGGATAATTTTTGATTAAGGTCGATCTGTTGTACCATTCCTTTCATTTCTTTGGCTTCTATACCACTGAAAGGCTTGTTGTTTCTGTAAAGAAACTCCTGAACCAGGTCTAAAGTACTGTTGACAGCATTACGATAATGATCATAATTGTCAGGGTGAAAAATATTCCCAAAATTCCCCGAAATGTGAGGTGAAGTTGTGCTTGCGAGCTCTTCTAGGGATATTAAATTGTTGTTCATAAAAGTTTTGTAATGTGATTTTTTTAATCTGTGAATTGTTGTGGTTTTTTCGATATACGATTATATATATCTGATAGTCAGGTTTTTAAATTTTGCATTTTTTATTATATTTTATTTGGTGATTACGTAATTATTACTAAATTTGAATCGGCTATTGTTATTTAGAATAATTAAAAACAAAGATAAAAATTATTACTTAACACCAAATTTTTTTTAATGAATTCTACAGAAATTTTAGATAAAGACTGTTTAACAGCGGTAAAACTGCTTCCTACGGTCATAGAAGTCACCTCTGAGGAGCGAAGAATGATAAAAGATGCAGCAGTGCATCTTCAGAAAAAGTATGACACTTATGAAAACCGTGATTTTATAAAACATGTACATCAGTTGGCATCTTATTTCTTACCCGAGAGAATCTTACATATAGCGGCTGATTTTGCGAGTGACTTTTCTAAAAATCAGTATGGGGCATTAATCTTCACCGGATTGATGGATATTGATCAGGAGGATATAGGTTCTACTCCATCCAATTGGCAGTCTGCAGATTATTCAAAATTCAATTTGTATGGTTTTGCATGTGCCCTTATTCATGGAGCATTACCTTCCAAACCAGTACAATATTACTCTCAACGTAAAGGCGGCGGATTGATCCACGCCATTATTCCTGATGAAAAAATGAAGGAGACACAGACAGGATCAGGTTCTTCAACCGATCTTTATGTACATACTGAAGATGCTTTTCTGAAGCATCAGGCAGATTTTTTAAGCTTTATGTATGTAAGAAATGAAGAGCAGGTTCCTTCAACCCTTTATTCTATCCGTTCTCATGAAGAGATTGGTGATAATTACAGACCTCTTTTTGAGCGTATTTATAAAATTCCAAAAGATGCCAATCTGGAAACAGGTGAAAGTGAGGAAGAAACGTTAGATTCTGTTTTGTATGGTAACTACAGTCTTCCGTTTATGAGATTTGATGCTGCCGAACAGCTTTTTAACTCCAGCATCAGACAGTCAGATGAAGCGCTCAATTCTCTGCATGAGTTCTGGGAGGAAGCCAGACATTTGATTTATTCGGGATTTACACCCCAGGCGGGAGATGTTATTCTGGTTAATAATCACTTATGTGCTCATGGAAGGTCGGCTTTCCGTGCAGGAGTGAGACAAATTGATGGTATCGAACAGCCTTGTGAGCGAAGAATTATGCTTCGCATGATGAGTAAAGTAAGTCTCATCGATATGAGAGCGCATACTCTTACGGAAGATCCTTTCTTTGTTATAGAGGAACATTTGGGTAAAAACTTTCAACATTTTTAATATAATGCTTAGTTAGCATTTTTGAACATTAATCAATCGAAATCCTTTTTGAGCATTTGCTTGGAAAGGATTTTTTATTGGTTTTATTTATTGTATTGATGCTTTTTTCATACGTCAAGACTCTGGAATCTATTTTTCAGAGTCTTATTTTTATCAATAAGCGGGTTTTGAAAATCATATCTATTGTAATCAATCATACTTTATGGATGAATCAAATTACAATGACTTAAAATATCTCATTAAAAGAGTATATCATTTGAAACATTCATCATTAAAACACGACAAATCTAATTGAATTTCAAGTAAAACCTCAAAAACTAATGATAACCATCATGACAAACCCGACAAAAATATTAATTACAAAAAAACTAATCTGTCTTCCCCTCGTTCTCTTCTCGATGGGAGCTTTTGCACAAAATGAAGCTAAAACATTAGACAGCCTTTTTACTGCATTACATGCCCAGAAAAAATTTAACGGAAATGTACTGGTGGCTGAAAAAGGAAAACCGATCTTTGAGAAAAGTTATGGCCTGGCTGATGAAGAAAGCCAACGTCAGCTTAATGTACAGAGTACTTTTGAACTGGCTTCCGTATCGAAGCAGTTTACTGCGATGGGAATTGTTCTATTGCAGAAAGCAGGAAAGCTGAATTATGACGACAAAATATCCAAATACATTCCCGAACTGGCTTTTTATGATAAAATTACCGTCAGAAATCTTCTGAACCACACCAGCGGACTTCCGGACTATATGGATTTGTTTGAAAAAAAATGGGACAAAAGCAAATTTGCAGTCAATGATGACATGATCAGGGAGCTCGCAAAGTATAAACCGGCATTGGAATTTGAGCCCGGTCAGCAGTTTGAATACAGCAATACGGGATATGCTCTTTTGGCCAGCATTATTGAACGGGTTTCCGGGAAGTCTTATGGAGATTTTTTAAGTCAGAATATCTTCAAACCACTGGGAATGAAACATACACTGGTGTACAGAAGCCGTTATCAGCCGCAGACAATTGCCAATTATGCGTTGGGATATGAAGCGGACGATTCAGGAAAAAAAGTTCTTTTAGACAGTCATGGAAAAGAATATTTCACCTATTATCTGGATGGCATTGTAGGAGATGGAATGGTAAATTCCACCCTGGAAGATCTTCTAAAGTGGGACCAGGCTCTTTATACGGACAAACTTGTCAATGAAAATGATAAAAAACTGATCTTCAGTGATGTGACGACAGCTAACGGAAAACCCAGTAATTATGGATTCGGATGGTTTGTGAAAAACACTTCCAAATATGGAAAAATAGCCAATCATTCTGGAGGCTGGGCCGGATACTCAACCTTTATAGAAAGGCATATGGATCATCATAAAACCTTTATTCTACTGCAAAATAACTGGACTCCGCTGACCAAAATACCTGCTGACGATATTCGAAAAATTCTCTATCATGAAAAGTTGGGAGCTGAAAATTTGAAAAAAACCTCGCCTACATCTGAGCAGCTTCAGGCTTATGCCGGAATTTATGCAGCCGCAGATTTTCCTATGAAACTAAAAATATTTGTTAAAAATGGGGCTTTGTACGGACAGGCTTTAGCAGAAGGCCAACAGGCTTTTGAACTGACTGCGTATGAAAATCATATTTTTAAGTTTGAGGGTGCAGATATAAGAATGGCTTTTGATCCGGAAAAAAATATGCTGGATTTCAGACAGGGAGGCACCTCCAGATATAGCTTTTCGAAGGAAAAATGATTTTAATAACTTTGGGCTAAAGCATTAACTACCATAAATAATAGTAAAAGCGGGCTAAAACCCGCTTTTATTGATAAAAAATCAAACATTGAATAGGAACGGCCTTAGCCCGTTTGATCATTAAATAAAAGTTCCGAAGGCTTTAGCCGAAACTTAAAAAACAGGTTTATTGTCTAAAAAATCTGTCAAATAAAGAAAGTTGTTCAGAGAGGGATCTGCTCCAGTACTCAGGAACGTGTCCTCCTAAAGATTCGGTGTAAAGATGCTGGATCTTCATCTCTGTGAGTTTTTTATGAAAATTCCTGTTCATATTGATCATTTGGGTATCTTCGGTACCACAGTCAAAAATATACTGTTGCCCTGCGCCTGCCATCAGCTTTATTTTGCTGTCTGTGAGAAAATTCGGATTGATAGATTCAATAGGGCCCAATACTTTATTCACCATATACTTCTGATATCCTTCCCCAAACGAATTGAAATCCAGGGCACCACATGAACTCCCTACGATACCGAATGTCTTGTTATAGGTAACCCCGATGTTGGTTGCACCATAGCCACCCATACTCCATCCCATAATGCCGCGAAATTTTTTCTCAGCTTTCACGGGGTAATTTTTATCCATAAATTCTACCAGTTCTTTCCCTATGAAAGTCTGATATTGTGAATCCTTTATAATAGGGCTGTCTACATACCATGAGCTGTAATTTCCATCGGGAAGTATATAGATGGTTTTATATTCCTGAGCTTTCTGCACCAGATCGGGAATATCCTGTTTGATGATTCTGTCCGGATTACCACTGAAACCATGAAGGATATATACCGTAGGATATGTCGTATTAGGCTGAAGGTTGGGAGTAATGATAACTGTTTTGATTTTTTTATTCATTTTCGGACTGAAAACTTCCTGATGAATAATTTTTTGTGCCGATAACTGTATAAAAGCAGTCATCACAAATACAAGGTTGATAAGCTTCTTCATGCTGAAAAATGTTTAATTAATGATAATCACAGGTCTGTCTTTCTAAAACATATAGTATACCAATGATCTAATGACTGAGCAAAATTGTGAAATAAAAAAGAGGAAAGCTTCAACATATGTTGAAGCTTTATTAATTTCTTATCCAATAAATCTCGTGCACAATCAGCGGATTTCTTTTTTTATCCGGCTAAGCTGTGTAGGCGTAATCCCAAGATAAGAAGCGATGTGATGCTGTTTTAATCTGTTGTAAAGGGATTTGTTTTCAAGCAATTGTAAATACCGAGTTTTTGCCGTTTCGTACTTTAGGGAGACTTCCAAAGGTTCTTTTTTTACCACCCAGTTTTTCTCTAAATAATACAGATGAAAAAGTGCCAGGTCATGATACTTTTCAAGCAGTTCCCGGTATGCTTTTGCAGGATATTGTATGACTGTACAGTCTTCAAGCGCAATGATCGTAAAATCACTGGGCTCATTTTTAATAATGGCAGCCGTAGAGGCTACAAAACTGTTTTCTTCAAAGAAAATTTTATAAATATTATTTCCCTGTTCATCCGCTGTATAATACCCAATCATTCCTGATCTGAGAAAATAATAATACCTTGCCATTGACCCGGATTCCAGCAGAAGATCATTTTTCAGGTAATGCTTTTCAGTACAGATATCAAGCAAAGCCTTCACTGTTTCATCGGATATCGGGTAATATTGCTTGATTTCTTTTATGAATTCTGCGTTGTTCATTTAGGAGTAATTTATTCTGATACATTATCATCTTGAAAGTCTGTTTGACTTACTGTTCAAAAAGATAAATATACTCTTTCTAATCCAGCATTTTCTTCATCATCAGATCTGTCTGCTCCTCTTCTCCCAATCTGAAAATATGCTTATCAAATTCAACAAATCCATTTTTTTTATAAAAATTCAGGGCTCTCAGGTTTTCTTCCCAGACCCCGAGCCAAAGATATGATTTATTGAGCTGGTGTGCTGTTTCTAAAGCCTGATTATAAAGTAGCTGGCCTACTTTTTTCCCGTGATGGCTTTTCTTGACGTAAATTCTTTCAATTTCCAGGCTGGTTTCATCCTGAAGTTCTGTCTGTGCCTTACCGGAATTTACTTTAAGATAGCCTACAGGATTGTCTTCTTCCCAGGCAATATAGAAATGGGAATCAGGATTTGTCAGCTCCTTTTTTATTTTTTCCGTATTAAAGCTTTCTTCCAGATATTGTTTCATGGCCTCTTCAGTATTGTCTTCTGCAAACGTTTCAGTGAAGGTTTGTATTCCAATATTTTGAAGTATTTCAAGATCTTTTTCTCCAGAGATACTGATGATTATTGATGACATAGCAGCTATTTATTGTTCTAATGTAATAATAAGTTTTTTTATTTCGGGCAATGTTAACTCTGTTTTTGTTCCTGATGTTGCGATATTTTTTAAAATCTTGGCATGTGCAACTTTTAAAGCATCTTCACTTTTCACCTCCTGATCAGGAATCACTCCTATGTGTTCCCAGTTTTTCTGAGTCATTAAAGCTGTTATTTTTCCTGCCGGAACAAACAGCAAATATTGATTTTGGATGATAAAATGATCTACAGGATTGGCCGCTCCTCCTGTTTTTTCACCTATTACTTCAGCAAGTTTATACTGCTGTAAAAAGTAAGCCAATGCTTCCCCTGCTGAGAATGTTTTTTTACTGGTAAGAATATAGATTTTTTTGTGAAGATACTTTTGTCCGGAAACTTTAGGTTGGGTACTGTTTATAACCGTTTTATGATCATTCCTGAAATAGGTGGTATAAAGATTTGTTTTTTGATCAAAAAAATAACTGCTGAAAAGAAGAAGCATTCCATTTTCTCCCCCTCCGTTTTCTCTGAGATCAATGATCAGGGAGTTGGTATTCGCAACAAAATTCAGCGCAGCTGCCAATGTTTTTTCACTGGCTTCAGGAGAGGCAAAACCTTTATAGTTGATGTACCCAATATTCCCCGGAAGCCGTTGAACAGTTTCAAATCCAAAGTTTTCAAGACTGTTATGCTCATCGTTCAGTTTTACTTTTTCTTTTTCACTCATCTGCTTTTCAGCCGTATAGTTTTCGAGATATTTAACGAAAAAATGTTCATCTTTAATAGTGGTTCTCAGCTTTTGAGTAAGAAGTGCGGCAAAATCCTTTTTATTGAGTTCGTTAAAAGTTCCTTTTTTCAGCTCACTCTGAAATAAAGAATCTACTTTTTTATAAGTCTCTTTGTCGATATAATGACTTTTTACTCTTTCGGTAATATCGGCAAGTACTTCTGAAGTATCATTTTTCTGAGTATAAGAGAATAAAGAGGTAAAGAAGCAGACTACAACGCATAATTTTTTCATTGCAATAAAGATTTAATATTTCAGCAAATGTATTTCAATCAAATTCCTGTAAATTGTAAAAATGGAAACTCAGATAAATAACCAAATATTATTTTTCGTGGTATCTACATTCTCAAAGAATTTCCCGGGACTTATCCTTGTGAGCTCTTTAAAATCTTTAATGAGATGAGACTGGTCATAGAAAAGGTTTTCATAGGAGAGTTCTGTAAGATTTCTGGAGTTTTTATTTGAGATCAGCACATTCCGAAACCGCTGAACTTTTCTGAATTCCGAGGCCGGTTTAGCAAGATATCGCTGAGCGATTTTATTTACATATTGCCTTGTGATCTTATTTTTAGAAGCTATTTCTTCAATGCTCAGCCCAGTTTCAAAATCTTCTAAAATAGCATAAGCCAGAAATAAATCCCTCTTCCGGAATTTTGAAAGCCAGTAGTTTTCCAATATTTCAATCTGTATTTTTCTGTCATGCTCTTTTAAAATAGTATTCATCATGTCTGTCAGGTCTGAAAGATAGATTTCCTGCTCCAGATCCTGACTTTTATCGGCATTGAAGAAATGGTAAATCCCCAATGGTTTGAAGTAAATGGTAACTTCATTAACGGACTGCTGATAAAGAATTTCGGTAGGAACAGAGCATCTGAATACAAAGTCAACTACAATATTCTCAGAGTGTGATCTGGTAATTTCCATCCATCCTTTGTCCTGTTTTATAGACACATCCTCACATGCTGATACTATAAAATAATTATCCGGAAATGTAAGATATTTTATAGGCTTCTGATGGTCATCTTTTTCTATAAAATAATATCCTTCAATATATTCTTGTAAGACAGAATGTACCGGTTTATAAAAAGTAACTTTCATATGGATGATGCGTTTACATAAAAATACAAATAGAAAACAAAATCCTGAAACATTGTTCAGGATGATATTGTTTATGAAAACAGTATTTTTTTGAATGCTTCGGAAGCCAGATGTACCTGTACGCTCCAGTCGTCTGCTGCATCACTTCCGGCATCGTCCGAAATGTATTTCAGACAGAGAAACGGAATCTTTTCCTTTTGGGCAATCAATGCCAGTGGGTAGGCCTCCATATCTACAATATTGTAATCTGTTTCAGAGTGATTCATTTCAAAGCTGTCACCACTACCACAGATGCCTTCTTTCAATGCATCCATTTTAAGGCCGTATTCCAATACAGGAGGTACTCCTGATAGCGGAGTTTCATAGAGTTTAAATCCAAGACCCCTCACATCCATATCTCTCTGAATGAATTTGGTACAACATACCACTTCCCCTTTGTGAAATCCTTTACTTCCGGCAGAGCCCAAATTAACAATCAGTTTAGGTTTTCTGGTATGAATTTCTTTGGTTAATTCTATCGCTGCATTTACTTTTCCGATGCCTGTAATTAATTTGTTTTTATCATCAAATACAGTTCCTGCTTCGGAATCTAATGCAAAAACAAAAAGGGTATCATCAATTGAATAGTGAGTTTCGTTGTTAATTTTTATCATTGAGAAATCAGATTTATACAGCTATTGACACTGTATTACAAAGATACAACAGGTTTTCCTTTTTTTGCATTAAGAACGATAAATATTAAATAACATATAATAAACAGAAATAAAGGAATCTTGAATGCAAAATAATTAAACTTTTCTATGGGAGTTTGCACTATCCTGCTCGTAATGGGTGAAAGCATCATCATAAAACTTAAAATTGTTATGGGTACTTTATTTTTCCATCTTGTAACATTAAGTGTAGCACCTAAAAGCCCTAATATAGCAAAAATTTGCTCTATATTCCAGAAATCAAAAGCAGTAAATAGAAGCCAAAAAATAAATGGTAATCCTATCATTTGTCCCATTAAAATAATGAACAGGTAAGAAATAATTGAGGTATATCTAAAAATGTTAATGTTCATTTTCTTAAATATTAAAGGATTTCATTGAAGTCTTTCAAATATATAAATATTCAATTATATACCTAATTAAAAACCCCAAAATAGTTTTATTTTGGGGTTTTTATATCTTAGATGCTACATCCATCCGCATCACAGGAAGCTCCGTTCTCACCGGAAAGATCCTTAAACGGGCTCACTGTTTCTTTGTAAGTTTGCTGCAGCGCATTTTCAAATACTTCTGCAGGCTGTGCTCCGGAAACAGCATATTTTCCATTTAAAACGAAGAAAGGAACTCCGGAAATACCATTGTTTCTCGCTTCCTGAATATCCTGGTTGACTTCATAAGCCAATTGATCTGTTAGAACCGCCTGTCTTGCTTCTTCTTTATCAATTCCTAAACTTTCAGCAAGATCAACTAGAACTTCTGTATCACCCACATTTTTACCGTCAATAAAATGAGCGATGAATAATGCTTCTTCCATTTCATTAGACTTATTATGTTTCTTTGCTAAATGAAGCAATTTATGGGCACTGAAAGTATTGGTGATCAAAGTTTTTCCAAAATCAAAATCAATTCCGGCACCTTTTCCCATTTGAGTTACCTGGCCCAGCATTTGGGTAGCCTGAGTTTCAGGAACTCCTTTCTTTTCTCTAAAATACTGAAAGGTATCCTGAGTTTTATTGGGATCTAAAGTTGGGTCCAGCTGAAAACTCTTCCACTCCACTTCCACTTCATCTTTGAAGGGCAGCTTGTTCAAAGCCTGTTCAAAATTATTTTTTCCGATATAGCAAAACGGACACATAACGTCCGACCAGATTTCTATTTTCATTGTATTTAATTTTAAATCAAATTAATAGTACAAAGTTACTATAATTTATTCAATGTAACAAAATTTGTTACAATTTAATTCTGACACATCGAAAGTTCTTGATTTCGTTTCTCCACTACCCTTTTTAAGATCATCATCAGAAATGCAAGAAGCCCGAAAACAAGACCTATCCAGGGAATATATTCTACTCCTTTTGTAACAATTACCCAACCTCCTATAGTAGTACCCAATGTCACTCCCAGGTTTCCGAATGAGGTAGCCAGACTGTTGGCAAATTCCAAAGATTGCGGTGCAGAAGAAATCATATAGGTAGAAGCATTCAGAAAGCTTGGTGAATACAGAAATCCCCAGACTGCGATTACCAGAATAGTTGCGACTAAGTTTCCGTCAGAAAAATATAAAAGTACAGGTACCAAAACAGTTCCTGAAAGAAAAATAGCGGTAGTAGCTGTCACATTTTTATTAAGCATTTTTCCGGCTACTCCATTGGCTGCAACTCCGATAAGGCCAAACAAGAGCAGCATATAGCTTATCATTGAGGTATCCATTCCTTTGGCTTTATTCAGATAATCCGCAAAATAGCTGTAGGTAGAAAACCATGCGGTAATCATGAAAAAATTCGTCAGTGTACTCAGAATAAACGGAGGCTGTTTCAGGATCCTGACCTGATTTCCATACGATTTCTTTTCCTTCACAGGCATCGGAGGAAGAACGAAGTAAATGACAGCTAACGCAATCAAACTTACCGCTGTCTGTATCATAAATGAATACTCCCAGGACCAGAGGCCGGCAATCCATGTTGCAAAAGGAACAGTTGTAACCATCGCCATGGCTACTCCATTAAAAACAATCCCCATAAGTTCATTCTTTTTCCGCTCATCTGCCTGAGATACCGCAACAGACAAAGCCGTCGCAATATAAACAGGCTGCAGAAATGCGGGTAAAATCCTAACCAGCATTAGCAGCCAGAAAGGTGGCGAAAAAGAGGATACAAACCCTGTAATAAGAAACATGAAAATAGCTGCGAGCATTATTTTTTTACGATCAAACCCTGAAGTAATTAAAGTCATAAAAGGCCCTGTAAGAGCGATAATTAATGCAAAAGCGCTCAACAGATATCCTGCTTTGTCGATACTTATTTTATAATGTTCTGCAACTTGCGGGAGAATTCCGATAACTCCAAATTCTGTTGTGATCACCGCTATAAACCCCAGACATCCAATGTATGCGTACTTTTTCATCGGTTATATCATCTGGCGGATTCAAAATTCTGAGAAGCAAAAGCCGCCATTTCATTTACTGCGGACTGTACCTCCGTCAACAGTTCTCCCATATGCATAAAGCCATGAACCATATCTTTATAAAGGCTTGTTTTCAGAGAAACTCCTGCATTTTCCATATTCAGGGATAGTTGCTTTCCATCATCCAGTAATGGATCATGTTCCGCGAGAATCACTAAAGTAGGCGGAGTTTTTTTAAAATCTTTTATCAAAACAGGAATTGCCAAAGGATTGTCTTTTTCTTCTTTTGGAAGATACCAGTCCCATGCTTCAATACCACCCTGTTTGTTAAGAACCGGTCCGTTTTCATAAGTTTCCCATGATTTTGAATTGAGCTGATTGTCAGCAGCAGGATAGATTAGGATCTGAAATTTCAGATGTTTTCCTATTTGGGTAGAAACAGCCGCAGCCAATGCTCCGCCGGCACTATCTCCTATAATTCCTATTTTATCACGATCAATACCTAAAGATTCGGCATTTTCTATAACCCATTGTATGCCATTAAGAGAATCGTTTAACCCCGCAGGAAAAGGATGTTCCGGAGCCAGACGGTAATCTATAAAAACAACCGCAGATCCTGTTTTATTAGCCAGTTTACGAACTACAGAATCATGGGTTTCGTACCCTCCTGCAATGAACCAGCCTCCGTGGATGTAAATAATGGCTGATGAATTCTCAACATCTTTTCCCTTAGGACGGTAAATCCGAATGGGAATCTTATGATTTTCTTGTTGAATGTTCAGTTCTTCAATCATTGTAACAGGTTCTTTTTTACCGCTAAGCTGAAGGGTCATTGTTTCAAGATATTTACGGGCTCCGTCTAAAGAATCCTGTGGATTGAAGGGTTGTATTTTTTCTAAGTGATTTAAAATCTGTGTTATATTAGAGGTTAACTGCATTTTCATTTTGATTTAAGTTACTATTGTTTTGCAAGGAACGTGAGCGCTATTGTTCTTTACTGCCGCATATTTTTGCTTTCTGTGTGTAAAATTAGATCTCAAACCTTACATTTGCATTGTATACAGCTAAATGTATGGTACTAACAAATTTGTAAGTAATGGGAAAGCTAAAAGAAAATTCAACGAATAATATCAACAGACAATATATACAAGGATGCGATCTGAGCTATGCTGTATGCAAAATCGGAGGCCGGTGGAAACTGATTATTTTAAACAAACTAAAAGACGGCAAATTACGTTTCAGCGAGCTTAGAAACTCTATTTCAGGAATCACGGAAAGAATGCTTACCCTGCAGCTGAGAGAGCTGGAAAAAGAAAGCTTAGTAAAAAGGACTGTTCATGCAGAAGTTCCCCCAAGAGTAGATTATGAGCTCACAGATATTGCCCGGGAACTGATCCCTATCTGGAAGCAGCTTGATGAATGGGGAGGAAAGCACAGGGAAATGATGCTGGCACAGGAAGCAGCTGAAGAGTAAAAGATTCGGCAGATTTGAAAATCATAAGGCTTGAAAATAGAAGAAGCGGGATTTTATCTTTGATAAAATCCCGCTTCTTTATTACATCAGAAATATATAAAATTACGCCTCTGTATTGGCTTTATTTACCTTTTTACAAAACAAGATATGGGCAATGAGTGCCAGTACACCAAATACCGTTCCTACAAAGCACACCCCACTCCATTGCGCTTTTTGCCATGCAACGGAAGCCAGCCAGGTTCCAAGGGATCCTCCGATGAAATAAGACACCATATATACGGTATTCAATCTGTTTACCGCATTGGATTTAATCAGGAAATAATTGGTCTGGTTCATAATATGGCTTGACTGCACTCCCAGATCTACAAGAATTACCCCTACAATGAGCCCCCAATAGGTTTCTCCTGCAAAATAGGTAAAACCCCAGCTTCCTATAACAATCAGTAAAGAATATAGAATGATTCTGTTAATATCCAGATATTTTTGAAGTTTCCCCACTTTTGCCGCTGCTAAAGCACCCACTGCTCCTGCCAGTCCAAAGCTTCCTACTACGGAAGATCCTGCGTTGAAAGGAGGTTTCTCCATGTGGAAAACCAATGTTGTAAACAATGCACACATCGATCCGAAAGCCATAGCCCCACGGAAAGATGCCAGCTGAAGAACAGGTTGTGTTCCGGCAAGCTGGGCAACGGAACGCATCAGCTCTTTGTAAGTTCCTTTAAAATTAGGGGAAAGCTCAGGAAGCATTTTGTATACAGCCAGCCATACCAGAATCATTAGTCCTGCTGCAATACCAAACATGGCTCTCCAGCCCCACACTTCACCCACAATTCCACCCACAAAACGGGAAAGAAGAATTCCCAGTAGCAGTCCGGACATTACCAGTCCGATATTGGCTGATTTTTCTTTGTCTGAAGAAAGCTCTGCTGCAATAGGAACAAACAATTGCGGAATAACAGATGTAGCTCCAATCAGCAAGCTGGCTGCGTACAACATCCACAGCTGGGTGGCAAAAGTCATCCATAAAAGTGATCCAAAAACGAGGAACAGATCTATTAAAATCAATTTCTTGCGGAAAAACTTATCGCCCAGCGGAACAATCAGCAAAAGACCCAACGCATAGCCAATCTGGGTGAGTACAGAGATTTTACTTGCTGCACTCTCAGAAACCTTAAGTTCTTCTGAAATAAGAGCCAGTAAGGGCTGATTATAATAATTGTTGGCAACTACCAGTCCGGAAATAATGGCCATAAGCCAGATAACAGTCCGGGAAATACCATGGGAAGAACTCTCCTGCATTACGTATAAAGTTTTATTTGAATTGAAAGATGTCTGACGGCAGATCATCATAGATGCCGTCAGATTTTTAAGAACTCAAAGATAATCATTAAAAAAAGAAATTATTGGCTCCCTGCTTTTACATTTCTGTGAATAATATAAGATTCTGCGGTAAGTAGAATAATTTCAACACACTGCCTGTATGATTGTTTTTATTGATGATATATATCGATGGAAAACCTTTTGAATGTTAGAAATATTAAGGAAATTTGCAGCATGAAAATCATTCCGCTCAAAGAAGGCAATTTCTCAGCAAGCAAAACCAAAGACTTCACTCTTTTAACAGAAGAAAATTTTGATAAGGTTGGTGGGATTAAGATGTCTGTACAGCCATTTCTTATTATCACTGAAGATGATTATATCCTTTTGGATGCAGGAATTGGATGGAAAGGTGAATCCGGAACAACTGTTGTTTCTGAAATATTGAAAAGAGAAAATATCCGTCCTGAACAAATCACAAAACTATTGCTATCCCATCTTCACAAAGATCATATTGAAGGTGCTGTGACCGTTACGGATAATGGTTTTGAAGCTACTTTTCCAAATGCTGAGATTTATATCCAGAAGCGTGAACTGGATTTTGCCATGGAAAAGAAAGGTAATCCTTCTTTTGATTTTGATATATTGGACAAATTGATTCAGCTGCCCCATATTATCTGGATGGATGATGATCAGGGGCAGATTACAGATGAGATTACATATGAAGTGGTGGGTGGACATACACCATTTATGCAGGTTTTCTGGATCAGAGAAAACGGGGAAACAGTTTTCTATGGAGCTGATGATCTTCCACAGGCCTCTTACTTAAAATACCATGTCGCCTATAAAAGTGATTTTGATGGCAGAAAAGCAATGGAATTACGCCTTAAATGGGAAAAAGAAGCAAGAGAAAACCGCTGGAAAATTCTTCTTTATCATGATCTCGATACGGCGGTAGTAGAAGTTTAAATAAAAAAATGGTTTAAATTTCATTAAACCATTTATAAATATCAAATTCAGAAGGAATATTGAGCTTTTTTCTGAGCCTGTTTTTTCTATTTTGGATCGCTTTTGGTGTCACAAAAATACAGGTTGCAATTTCCTTGGTGGTCATATTGAGCTTAAGGTAAATACAAAAGATCAGTTCAGAATTTTTAAGGGCAGGCTGTATAGCAGATAACTTTTTAAAAAAATCAGGGTAAACCAGTCTGAATTTATTCAGCAGACGAGGGGAATTTGCCTTGGCTAAGGCCATTATTTCGTCTTGTACAAAAATTTTCTGGTTCAAATCCTCTAAATTGGCTTCAGGTTTTCTATTTTTCATAATATTTTCTCATCTCTACTCATTTCAGAAACCACTTCTTTTGTGGATCTGTACAAAGTCTTCTTTTCTCTGTTCATTCTGTGTTTCACTTAATATCGGAAGCAAAACATTTTTTATATATTCAAAATTATAATGGTTTTTATTAATATAATGCAACAATTCATAGTATACAACTTGTATTTATTGAATGATTATGTTAAAAAAAACACACTTATGGATTTTATATTATTTTTATATGGCAAAGAAAGAAAAAATGATTAAAATTTTATTAAAACCGTGTACCACATACATACCACGTTATACTTTAACCAAATATTCATAGCTTCTTTTATCAGCCCGTTTTCCCTTATTTGCATTTACATTTTTGGTGGCATGTAAATGTAACGTGTTATTATGTCTACTTTTTATGATCTCGATCAATGTTTTTCAAGCTAAACAGGCAAAAACAGGGATATTATGATAAGAGAATTCAATAAATCGGTACTCCTTTCTTTTTTATAAATAATTATACTGTCATCATTGAAAGTTCGTTGATTCCTCTTGCCCAGCAACCGCTGGCTTCACGCACCGGATGGTGTATAGAAATGATCATATAGACCGTAAAGAATAAAAACGCAAGAGTGAAAAGTTAAAGCCGGATATGTCCGGCTTTAATTATTGTTAAAAAGTATATCTCTTATTTTATTCAAATTCTGCAACCTATTCCTGATCAAGTTGTTTTTGAAATTCTTCAACATATCGGGCCAGGTGAAGACCATCTGCCAATCCGTGGTGTGCTTCGATGGAAACAGGAAGATATTTTCTGCCTTCACGGATATTGAACCTTCCAAAAGCAATTTTAGGAACCGATTCTGTAGTATTAAAATCTGTAGGATGTAATATAGCACTGAAGGAATTCCATGGAATCGTAGTATGTCTTACGTGATCTTTTCCCAGTCTGTTATTGCTCAGTCTCAATCCTGATGTCTGATGTACCCCTTTGATTTCTTCCTGCAAAGCGGCATTGAAGGTTTCAAATTCTTCTGAAAAAGGGGTAAATGAAAAACCGAAAGTACCATCCGGTCTTCCGATTGTACTACCGGCATGAACGATATCAAACTGTATCACCTGCCCGTCAATGATTCTTAATTTTAATTCATCAACAGTATTAATAGCGGCCATAGACTTGTGAAAATAATACGCAAAAAATGAATATCCTTTTTCTTTCGCTGTGTCGTACGCTTTGGTACAGTCTACCTCTGTTGTAAATCCAAAATAAGGGCTTGCCATGTTAGAAAAAAACTCAAAATGCTCTTTCCTGTTCCAGTTTTCTATATCTACGATCTTCATTGATTCTTATTTGCTGCAAATTTCTGAAAGTTTCTCCGGTTTTAAAAGTTTATGACTGAAAATATAATTAAAACTTAACTTTGTGAAGTTCCTGTTTGGTAGATATTTTGCATCAAAACAGAGATACTTTAATATCCTATTTTATTGTACCTGATACTATAATCCTCTCATTTAGGATATTATAAACAAAACTTTTCATTAATAACAAAACTTAAAAATATGGCTACAGATAAAATAGGATTCATCGGATTAGGAAATATGGGTCATCCTATGGCAAAAAACCTTGAAAAAGCAGGCTTTCCCCTCTCCGTTTACAACAGATCATCCGAAAAAGCTAAAGATTTTGAAGAAAGGTCTTCAGTATATACCCAAATTAAAGACCTGATAGAAAACAGTGATATTATCTTTACCATGCTTACCAATGACAGTGCGGTAAAAGCAGTGTATGGGGATATCTTATCTTTAAATATTCAAGGGAAACTTTTTGTGGATATGAGTACCATTTCTCCTGAAGCCTCAAAAGAAACAGCTACAGCACTGAAGATAAAAGAAGCTTCTTTCATTGATGCTCCCGTAGCGGGAAGTACTGCTCCTGCACAAGAAGGAACATTAATCATTATGGCAGGCGGTGAAGAAGAAAGTCTGCAGCGTGCAATGCCATATCTCTTGAAAATGGGCAAATCTGTAAAACATCTGGGAGAAAACGGAAAAGGAATTGCTGGAAAACTGTCCGTCAATTATTTTCTGTCCACAATTTATCAGGGATTGGCAGAAACCGTTTTGCTGGCCGGAAAATTAGGAATTGACCGATCTGATATGCTGGAAATAATCAATGAAAGTGCCAGCGGAAGCGGGGCTACCAAAGTAAAAACACCAATGCTTATTGCAGATCAGTATGCACCCGCTTTTGCACTTGATCTTATGTTAAAAGATATTCTTCTTGCCAAAAATGCAGGCGCTGATTCCCCTCTTTCTGACCTTCTGGTCCAGACCTATCAAAATGCTCACGATAAAGGTTTTGGCCAGGATGATGTGATAGGAATTATCAATTATTTAAAACAATAGAGTTATGATAGAGACCCAAAATTTTAAAGGAAACCATTGGTCTGCAAGAAAAGCAGATCAGGTTTATGTGGTAAGTCTGGATAATCATTCCGGTATTGTAGATACTTTAACAGATTTTGTCCGGAATCAGAATATCAAGGCAGGAGAAGTTACCGGAATCGGGGCTGTAAGTGAGGCGACACTCCGTTTCTTTAATCCGGCCACCAAAAAATATGTTGATAAAACCTTCAAAGAACAAATGGAAATCACCAATATCTCTGGCAATGTTTCAGAAATAGAAGGAAAATTGACACTGCATCTTCATATTACGCTGGGAAGAGAAGACTACACTGCTTTGGCAGGACACCTTTTGGACGCGAAAATACAAGGTGCTGCGGAATTTATTTTCTATCCGCTGAATACCAGAGTAGTGAAAATTAAAAACGAAGAAATAGGGATTAATCTTTACGATTTTGAAAAATAGAGCTTAGATTGATGCTTAAAGTAGTATTTTTGATAAAATATTTATTTGATGTTTGAGGTCCTGCTTTCCCATATTGAGAATAAGGTTGATATCACCGACGAACAAAAAAATAAGGTTCAATCTTTTTTTACCCTTAAAAAACTTCGAAAAAAACAGTACCTGCTTCAGGAGGGGGATGTATGCAAATCATTGTCTTTCGTAAGCAAAGGTCTGCTGAAATCTTATTTTCTGGATGAAAAGGGAAATGAACATATCAATATGTTTGCTTTTGAGGGCTGGTGGATCTCAGATTTCAACAGCTTTGTCAATCAGGAAAAATCGGTCCTTACTATTGATGCTGTCGAAGATACGGAAGTATTGATGATTACTTTGGAAAATTATGAAAAAATGATGCTGGAAGTCCCTGTGATGGACCGTTACTTCAGAATTTTATACCAAAATAGTCTTGTGACGAAAGATTACAGGCTCATTGTCTCCAACGGCTATACAGCTGAAGAAAAATACCTGCAGCTGGCTCAGAAAAACCCTGAAATGATCAAAAGAGTGCCGCACAACCTTATTGCTTCTTATCTGGGGCTTGCCCCAGAAACCGTGAGCAGGATCCGTAAAAAGAATTCTTTGAATAACACTTGATCCAGATCAACCCAAAGGCATGATCCAGATCAAGGATAAAAGCCCGCATCTCCCCATAATTTTGTACAAGAATTTTTACAATACTTATGGAAAATATTGCATTGGTAGTAGGCGCTACCGGAATTACAGGAAGTAACCTGGCAGAAGAATTAATTGCACAGGGCTGGACAACTTATGGTTTATCCAGAAATCCTAATACGAATATCGAAGGGCTGCATCCTATAAAAGCCGATCTGATGAACGAGCAAAACCTTA
Organism: Chryseobacterium sp.; assembly: GCA_030146295.1. GTDB lineage: Bacteria > Bacteroidota > Bacteroidia > Flavobacteriales > Weeksellaceae > Chryseobacterium. The sequence continues at coordinate 39,373 of JASLCD010000356.1, read as the reverse complement.
CTGAAGCTTTGGAAGGCATCTCACCCACTCATATTTACTTCACCACCTGGATGCGAAATGATACTGAAGAAGAAAATATCCGTGTCAACAGTATGCTGGTAAGAAATCTGTTAAACGTTTTATCTGCAAAAAAATCAATACAGCATGTGGCTTTGGTTACAGGATTGAAACATTATCTGGGTCCATTTGAAGCCTATGCCAAAGAAGGGGTTTTACCAGAAACTCCGGTAAGAGAAGAGCATCCAAGGCTTCCTCTGCCCAACTTCTATTATGCTCAGGAAGATGAAGTGTACAAAGCTTCAGAAAGAGATGGTTTTACATGGAGTATTCACAGACCGCACACAGTCGTTGGATATGCAGTAGGAAATCTGATGAATATCGGAACTACCCTGGCAGTATATGCCAGCATCTGTAAGGAAACCGGAAGGAAATTTATCTGGCCGGGATCAGAGGCACAATGGAACGGAGTTTCGGATGTAACGGATGCAAGAGTACTCGCTAAACAACTGGTTTGGGCTTCAAGTACAGAATCCGCGAAAAATCAGGCTTTCAATATTGCTAACGGAGACGTTTTCCGATGGAAATGGCTATGGAAAAGGCTGGCAGATTGGTTTGGAGTGGAAGCGGAAGGCTTTGACGGTACGATAAAACCCCTTGAAAAAGAACTTGAAAACGACCACCAGGTCTGGGCTGCAATTGCTGAAAAATACAACCTGAAAGAAAGCAATCTTGACCGTCTTTCATCGGCATGGCATACAGATCTGGATCTTGGAAGACCTTTGGAAGTGATGTGTGACATGTCAAAAAGCAGAAAATTTGGATTCACAGCGTATATAAATACAGAAGATTCTTTTACAGATGTATTTAAAAGATTGAGAGCAGAAAATATGATTCCTTAATAAGATACAAAGACACAGGAAATACACCCTGTGTCTTTGCTTTTCGAACCATCAGTAATGCTTATATTAAAAATTGTGTTTTTACATAACTTACACTACACCTCGGTGGTTCTTACTCCAAATTTCTTTTTGAAAGAAGAATAAAAATGGGATAAATTCTCAAAACCCAGATCAAGATAAATATCTGAAGGTTTTTTATCCCTGTTTTTAATTAAATAATAGGCTTCCTTCAGTCTTTTTTCTTTCAGCCATTGTTTGGGAGTCATATGAAATACCTTATTAAAGTCCCGTTTAAAACCTGAAAGACTTCGGCCCGTAAGTCTTGCAAATGTTTCTACTGATACATTGAACATAAAGTTCTTGTTCATAAACTCTGCAAGGTCAATTTTATAAGGCTCCGAAAAATCAAAAAGGAGATTTTTTAGATCAGGATTACTCAGCAAAAGAAGCTCTAAAGCTTCCTTCACCTTTAAAACTGCTAATTTTGGAGGAATTTCCTTTGTTTTATGAATGTAAGGAATAAGAGAAGCAAAATAGCTCTTAAAAAAATCATTGGGTTCAAAAAACAACCGCTGATTTCCCGGAAAATTACTATTTACAGTTATTTTGTTTTCAGTAGCATACTGTCTCAGTGTTTCATCATCAAGCGTGATTGAGATAAACTGGTATTTTTCATGTACTGAAGGGTATTTAACAGTTCTTATGAGCTGATTTTTCCTCACAAGAACTACGGTGTTTTCGTTGATCACCGTTTTTCCCTGTTCATGAAAAGCATGTGTTTCCCCCGAGATCTGAAACCCCAGAAAATAATCAGGGATAAACTCTTCATGGCCTCTGTAAGATTCAAAAGCACATGAATAAACCAGTTTATCAAATATGATCTCAGAAGTATTTTCCATCGTACAAATATCTTAAATTTAAGCAATAGCCAGAGCTCCTGCCTCCGCAATTTGTTGATCCTGTTCCGGAGTTCCCCCCGAAGAACCTATTGCTCCTATGATCTTCCCATCTACATTTTTAAGAACAACACCTCCTGCAATGGTCAGAAGTCCGTCATTTGAATTCAGCATTCCGTAACCGTGAATACCGGTTTCTGAAATAATACTCCCCATCACCTCGCTGTTTACTCCAAACATAACTGCTGTTTTTGCTTTTTTAATGGCAAAGTCCGTCACACCGTATACACTGTCCAGTCTGGCTAATGCAACAGGATGTCCTCCTGCGTCCACCACCACAAGACTTACAGGGATATTCATTGATAAAGCCTTTTCTCTGGCTGCATGTAAAACCTTTTCAGCCAATTTATAGTTCAGTTCCATCCTTTTAGCTTTTTGCGGTCCATGCCTCTGCCTGAAGCTGTTTTACAAAATCCTCAGTTTCTTTTGGGTGTACATTTCTGAAATGGCTCTCTTCATCTAAAGCCACATTCACAATCACCTCTGCCATAGACTGAGGATCAAGCTGATGGGCTAACGATTCCGCAGCTCCATCAAAAGCAGATTCCGGCGTAAAATTGATTTTCGGATCATACCAATGGAAAATAGAATCTACTCCCCTGTCATTAAATCCTGTTCCGAATACTCCCGGATTACAAGTCGCAATTTTGATATTAAACGGAGCCAGTTCAGTTCTCAAACCTTCTGCAATAGATTCCAGAGCATGTTTTGAAGCACAATAAGCTGCCACATACGGAACCGTCCATAAACCTCCCATTGAAGAGGTGAAAACAATCTTACCGTTTTTCTTTTCAACAAACTTTTTGATAAATCCCTGTGCAAGATTTAATGCACCAAATACATTTACTTCAAACATGGAACGGATAATATCTACGGGCTGTTCAGCAATAGGACCGCCTTCCATAATTCCGGCATTGCTGATTAAAATATCTATGTCATACTTTTTTAAGATATAATCAATATCTCTCTGGCTGGTTACATCCAGTTTATCCACCTTAAGATCAATTCCCTGTTCATTAGCTTCGCGGATTAAATCACTCATCTGAGGATAGACCTGTGTGGTGGCAATTACCTGATGTCCTTTTTTAGCAAGATCAAAAGCAGCAATCTTTCCAAATCCACTTGCTGCACCTGTAATTAAAATTGTTTTACTCATTGTATTCTTTTTTAATGATGATACAAATTTCTCAGATTTCAGAAAGTTTGATATTGCTGGAGCGTTCAATTTTATATTGCTGAAAAGTTCAGATAAACAAGTAAAAAGGGAATTTCCTGATAAATAAATACTCTTTTAAAATCATAAAAAAATATATTTATCGTTAGATTTGTAGCTTTCAAACTAAAAAAACCATGTATGCTTAAAATTAAGACACTCTTATTAATTTTTTTATCCTCCTCTTTTAGCTTTGCTCAAAATTGTAATTGTGAAAGCAACTTTCAATGGGTAAAAAAAACATTCGAGGAAAATGATGCCGGGTATCAGTATATCATTGATAAAAAAGGGCTTCCTGCTTATCAGGCTCATAACAATGAATTTCTGAACAGAATCAAAAATGCAAAATCAGATACTGAATGCCAGCAGACCCTTTATGACTGGCTTACATTCTTCAGGTCCGGCCATATTTCTATTAAAAAGATCGAAAAAGAGAATAAGCAACCCCTGCCTCAGCCAACAGTCTCAACCATAGACAGTAAAACAGAAATGGTAAAATTAGATCTTAAAAAATTTGAAAAAGAAATTGCTTCTAAAAAAGATACTGATATTGAAGGAATCTGGGAAGTAGATCCTTATACAATAGGAATTAAAAAATTTGGAGATGTCTACAAAGGCTTTATCATCAAATCCGGAGCAGAAAACTGGAAACCTTATGAATTAAAACTGACTTTTAATGCTGATAAAACCAAAGGAATTTATTATCTGAGAAATAAGACCGGACAGGAAATTCACAACATGAGACTTGTTGGAAAAAACTATCTGGAAATCAATGATTTTACCCTGAAGAGAGTTTCTCCTAAATTTGAAAAAGAAGAGGGAATTGAAACGTACTATCAGGCGATTCTGGCTCAAAAACCTTTCCTGAAAGAGCTTAACAAAACTACGCTGCTTTTAAGAGTCCCTTCATTCAATGGTGCTTTGAAAAAAGATATTGACAGTGTCATTACAGCCAATCAATCTAAAATTGAAAGTACAGAAAACCTTATTATTGACATCAGATATAATGGCGGCGGCAGTGATAACAGTTTTTCTAAAATTATTCCATATCTCTACACAAATCCTATAAGAAGTGTCAGAACGCAGCTTTATTCCACAAAACTGAATAATCAGAGAATGTTAGACTTTTATGATAATTACGAGAAATATGGAATGCCGGTTGAAGAAAGAGAATATCTGAAGAAGGCTTACGACAAATTGGAAAAGAATCTGGGCCAGTTTGTAAGTCTGCAGGATGATGGAAATACGGTCGGAATTACCAAAATGGATAAGATTTCGCCGTATCCGAAGAATGTAGGAATTATCATTAATGATGGGAACGGCAGTACAGCAGAAGAATTTTTACTGGCAGTTAAACAAAGTAAAAAAGTAAAATTGTTTGGAACCACAACAGCCGGCGTGCTGGATATTTCAAATATGTATTTTGTGCCGTCTCCCTGTAATGAATTTAAACTGGGATATTCACTTTCCAAAAGCTTCCGTATTCCGGATATGGCCATTGACGGAAAGGGAATTCAACCCGATTATTACATAGACAAAACAATTCCTGATTACAAATGGATTGATTTTGTAAGCGACGTACTCAATGAAAAATAAAATAAGAGCTGTTTCTGTTGGAAGCAGCTTTTTTGATGTTTTCAAATACCATTTTTATCCTGTAAGGCATCAGTAAAAATGGGCTAAAGCCCATGTATTCCTAAAAAAACCATCGGCTTTAGCCAAAACTTATTATTAAAATAACAGAAAGCTGGTCGTAACATTTCAGCCTTCCATCAACAAAAAATCAACTGTTTGTTGTAAATTGGTTAAGTTTTTGAAGCATATTCTACAAAACCAGTCACACCATTGAAACTAATCACATTTACAAAAAAAGGAATTTACTGTCCGCTGGGGAAATTTTATATAGATCCCTGGAGGCCCGTAGATATGGCAGTTATCACCCATGGTCATGCTGATCACGCCCGCTGGGGAATGAAAAAATACCTTTGCCATCACTTCACCAAACCCATTCTGTATCAAAGAATTGGAGCAGATATCGAATGTCAGAGTGTAGGATATGGAGAAACGGTTACCATCAATGGGGTAAAACTTTCCTTACATCCTGCCGGGCACATTATTGGTTCTGCACAGATAAGGCTTGAGTACAAAGGGTATGTGACGGTTATTTCAGGCGATTATAAAGTTCAGAATGATGGCTTGAGCACTCCTTTTGAGCTCGTACAATGCAATGAATTTGTTACGGAAAGTACTTTTGGCCTGCCTATTTATAACTGGCTTGAAGTTCCGGATTTAAATAAAAAACTTCAGAATTGGGTACTGAAGAACAAAGAAAATCATAAAACTTCCGTATTTATCGGATATTCTTTGGGAAAAGCCCAACGTATTATGAAGGCGGTGGAAGAACTGGGGAAAATATATGTTCATTATTCCATCGGAAAACTAAATGAAGCCTTTGAAGCAGTAGGAATTGATCTCCCTGAGTATACGATCGCAGATTTCAGGGAACGCCCAAAGGAAGTGGAACATGAAATTGTGATTGTTCCTCCTGCTTTACTCGACAGCAGTATCATCAGGAAAATTCCTGATCCTGCTACTGCCATATGTTCCGGATGGATGCAGGTTCGCGGTGCCAGAAGATGGCGGAGCGCAGATGCAGGATTTGCTATGAGCGATCATGCAGACTGGAAAGGGCTATTGCAGACTGTAAAAGCAACCGAAGCAGAGCTTGTACACGTTACGCACGGACAGACCGAGGTTTTTTCAAAATACCTGAACGAAATCGGAGTGCGGGCAGATGTTGTGGAAACATTGTTTGGGGAAGATGAAGAAGAATCTGAAAAAGAAACCCTGGAAACCCCGGAATCATGAGACATTTTGCAGACCTTATCAACGCTTTGGAAACCACCAATAAGACCAACGCTAAGATTGATGCCATCATCGATTATCTGGAACGTGCCCCCGATGAAGATAAAGTATGGTTTATCGCTTTATTTACGGGGAAACGGCCCAAAAGAAATGTCAATACCAATTACATGAAAGACTGGGCACTGGAAATTACCCAACTTCCTTATTGGCTGTTTCAGGAATCTTACTCTTCCGTAGGTGATTTGGGAGAAACATTATCTTTAATTCTTCCGCCGCCTGAGGACAGAATAGATCGTACTTTATCCGAATGGATGAATGATATCGTAGGTTTAAAAGGCAAAACAGATGCAGAAAAAAAAGAATTTGTACTGGGCTCATGGAACGGCCTGGATTATACTGAACGTTTGATTTTCAACAAATTAATTGGCGGAAGTTTTCGTATAGGGGTATCCGATAAAACACTGATCAATGCATTGACAAAATTTTCTGGTCAGGAGTCCAGTGCGCTGATGCACAGCTTAATGGGAAAATGGCAGCCGGGCGAAGTTTCTTTTAAAGAACTTATTGATGCTGAAAATGTCAATCCCGACAACTCAAAACCTTATCCTTTCTGTCTTGCTTATCCGTTGGAAAAAGCCCCAAAAGAACTGGGAACCCCTGATGAATGGCTCGTAGAATACAAATGGGATGGAATACGCGGACAAATCATCCGTAGAAATGATGAAGTTTTCATTTGGTCAAGAGGTGAAGAACTTGTTACAGAACAATTTCCGGAGATTACAGAAGCAGTAAGAGCCATGAAGGGCAATTTTGTAATGGATGGAGAAATACTGGCCGTAAAGGAGGGTAAAGTTTTAAATTTTAATGAATTACAAAAAAGATTAAACAGGAAAACTTTAACAAAGAAAATGCTGTCGGAAATTCCGATAGAAGTCTTTGCCTATGATTTGCTGGAGCTTGAAGATAACGATCTGAGAGAAAAACCCATCTCCGCAAGAAGAGCTTTACTCGAAGAGTTATTATTAAATGAAGAACCTCAGAATATCAGTATTTCCAAAAGCCTCGACTATGACAAATGGGAGGAACTGGATTCTCTTCGTGAAAATTCAAGGGATGTAAACAGTGAAGGATTGATGCTAAAACAAAAAAATTCTCCCTATCATTCCGGCCGGAAGAAAGGAGATTGGTGGAAATGGAAAATCAATCCGTTTACCATTGATGCTGTGCTTATTTATGCTCAAAAAGGGAGCGGCAGACGAAGTGCTTATTATACTGATTACACCTTTGCCGTGAAAAACGGAGATGCATTGGTTACTATAGCCAAAGCTTATTCCGGACTTACTGATAAAGAAATCATGGAAGTGAGCAGGTTTGTAACCAAAAATGCTATTGAGAAATTTGGTCCTGTAAGAACAGTAAAAGCAGAACTGGTATTTGAAATTGCATTTGAGGGAATCGGATTCAGCAACCGTCACAAAAGCGGTGTTGCCCTTCGCTTTCCAAGAATTGTAAGATGGAGAAAGGATAAAACAGTAGATGAAATTGATTCTCTTGAAGAAATAAAAAAATTAATACAATAATATGTTAACGCAAGGACGCAAAGGATTTTTTTTAGCGTTTAAAATTAAATAAAAGTAAATTGGCAACGTTTGAACATACCGATGGATTTAAGATCATTCAACAATGGATGGCCGATAAAAATATTGCGCCTTTTAAATTCCAGCTGGAAACCTGGAAAAAATTTGGAAGCGGATACAGCGGAATGGTCATTGCCCCTACCGGCTTCGGGAAGACTTTCTCTGTATTTTTGGCCTTGGTCTCAGACTTTCTGAATCATCCTGAACAATACGGGAAAGGATTAAAAATGATATGGATTACTCCATTGCGCTCATTGTCCAAAGACATTGCTAAAGCGATGCAGGAGGCCATTGATGAAATCGGACTGGACTGGACGGTTGGGGTAAGAAACGGAGATACCGATCTGAAAGTAAGACAGCAGCAGATCAAGAAAATGCCCGAAATTCTTGTTGTCACTCCGGAAAGTCTCCATTTACTTTTTGCCCAGAAAAATAATGTACGGTTTTTCACAGATATGAAGTGTGTCGCCGTAGATGAATGGCATGAATTATTAGGTTCAAAACGTGGAGTTATGGTAGAACTTGCCATTTCACAGCTTAGACACTATGTTCCGAAAATTCGGATCTGGGGTATTACAGCAACCATCGGAAACCTGGAGGAAGCCATGGAAGTTCTTATTCCTTATGATAACAAAAAGACAAAAATCACCGCTAAGGAGCATAAAAAGATAGATATTATTCCTGTTTTTCCGGATGAAATTGAAATATTACCGTGGGCCGGACACCTTGGAAACAAACTTGCGGATAAAGTTGTACCTATTATTCTGGATTCAAAATCTACCATTGTTTTTACAAATACAAGAAGCCAGAGCGAAATGTGGTATCAGCTTCTGCTGGATGCCTACCCTGATTTTGCAGGGCAGATCGCTATCCACCACAGTTCCATAGACGCCCATTTGAGGATCTGGATTGAAGAAAACTTAAGCTCCGGCAAATTAAAAGCAGTGGTTTCCACCTCATCGCTGGATCTTGGTATTGATTTCAAACCCGTTGATACAGTCATTCAGGTAGGTTCCGCCAAGGGCGTAGCAAGGTTTCTCCAAAGAGCAGGACGCAGCGGCCACTCCCCTTTTGAGACATCCAGAATCTACTGTGTTCCGACCCATTCTCTGGAACTCATTGAAGTTTCCGCTTTAAAAGAAGCCGTAAAACAGAAAGTCGTTGAACCCAGGGAGCCCCAGGTTTTATGCTTTGATGTGTTGGTTCAGTTTCTCATGACACTCGCAGTTGGAGACGGCTTTTATCCTGATGAGCTGTATGAAAGAATCAAAAAAGTATATGCCTTTCAGGAAATGCTGGAGGAAGAATGGAGAAGCATGATGGAGTTTCTTACGATTGGCGGCAGTGTTTTGAAAAGCTATGAAGAGTTTCACAAGGTTGTCATTATGGAAGACGGTCTTTACAAAGTCACTTCGAGAAAGATCGCCATGCTCCACAGAATGAATATGGGCGTAATTGTAAGTGATGCCATGCTGAAAGTAAAATTTATTTCCGGAGGATATATCGGAATGATCGAAGAATATTTTATTTCAAAACTTAAAAAAGAGGAAAAATTTATTCTCGCCGGAAGAACACTCGAAGTCGTCATGATCAAAGATATGACGGTCTATGTAAGAGCTGCCAAAGGAAGAGCTTTAGTTCCAAGTTATCTGGGCGGAAGACTTCCTCTGAGTTCCAATCTGGGGCATTTTTTAAGAGAAAAGCTGTCCCATGCCTTAAATCCTAAAGCATCTGAAAAAGAACTGAAATTTCTGCATCCTTTACTCATCAATCAGGAAGTAAATTCCCATATTCCCAAAGACAACGAATTTCTGGTGGAAATGATTAAGAACCGTGAAGGATATCACGTGTTTATGTACCCTTTTGAGGGCCGTTTGGTGCATGAAGTAATGGCAGCATTGATTGCCTACCGTATTTCAAAACTGGCTCCCATCTCTTTTTCTATGGCAATGAATGATTACGGGTTCGAGTTGTTCAGTGATAAAGAAATTCCTTTACATGAAGATAATCTGCAGCAGATTTTAACCCGGGATAACCTGATGAATGATGTTATTGCAAGTATTAATTCTGCCGAAATGGCCAGAAGAAAATTTCGGGATATCGCTGTGATTTCAGGAATGGTCATTCAGAACTATGCAGGACAGCAGCGGTCTAACAAATCATTGCAAAGCTCTGCCGGATTGATTTTTAAAGTGCTGGAGGACCATGATCCCAGCCATTTTTTAATAAAACAGGCCTATACAGAAGTTTTCAATATGCAGCTTCAGGAACAGCGGCTTGTAGAAGCTTTTAAAAGAATTGAAAAGGCTGAAATCATTCTCAAACATTCCCGTTCTTTTACTCCGCTCAGTTTTCCGATTAAAGTAGACAGCTTAAGACAGACTCTTTCCAGTGAAGGTTTGGATGCCAGAATTAAAAGAATGCTGAAACTATCGAATATCAGTGATATTTCATAAATAAGTTCAATGGTTTTCCCTGTAATTTCAATCCTATTCTTAGCCTAATATTCTACGTTAAATTTCTTGATAAGTTTAAATAATCATCGTAACTTAGAGTATACCTTCTTAGGAGTTTAAATAAAATTTAAATAATGGAAAAATTATTTCTGGTCCGTCATGGACAGTCACTCTGGAATCTTGAGAACAGATTTACAGGGTGGAAAGATATCGATATAACTGAAGCCGGCATAGAAGAGGCAAAAAAGGCAGGACTTGCCTTAAAAGGACAAAGAATAGATATTGCATTTACCTCTGCACTCATAAGGGCTCAGCATACCCTTTCTGTCATTCTGAATGAAATAGGAAATCCCAATATCCCGGTTGTCAAAGATAAAGCATTAAATGAGCGTTCTTACGGAAACCTTGAAGGATTAAATAAAGCCGAAACAGCTTTGAAGTATGGCGATGAGCAGGTTCATATCTGGCGAAGATCCTATGATGTGGTTCCTCCCGGAGGTGAAAGTCTTAAAGACACATACAACAGGGTGATTCCGTATTTTGAAAGTCAGATCAGACCGTTATTAAAAAATGGAGAAAATGTATTGATTGTGGCTCATGGAAACAGTCTTCGAGCATTGATCATGTATCTGGAACACCTGTCTCCTGAAGAAATTTTAGAAAGAGAAATAGCTACAGGCCTCCCCCTTACTTATGTTTTTGATGAAAAATTTCATGTAAGCCGGAAGGTGGGATAATTCAATTAATATACTGTAACTTTAAACATTAAATTTTCAATTACAAAGCGTGTTTATAGCAACCAAAAGCATTTCTATCCAAAATGAAACCTTCATTCTGACCAATCAGCGTGCAGTATTCCGGGAAAAGGAGAAAGCACTTATTCTTTCTGATCTTCACATCGGCAAAACAGCGCATTTCCGCAAAAACGGTATCGCATTGGCCAACCATATTATGAAAAGTGATCTTGAAAGATTATCTGCACTGATTGAATATTTTCAACCCGAAAAGTTTGTTGTAGTCGGGGATTTGCTTCATGCCGGAGACAATTCTGACGTGGATGAATTCTGTACATGGAAAAGCCGGTATCCTGATATCCGATTTTATCTTATTGAAGGAAATCATGACCGCATATCAGAAGCACTGGATAAGAAGCTATGCTTTCACCACAAGTCTGAATGCCTGGAAATAGATGGCATTACCTTTATCCATGATTTTGATCCTGTCAGATCAGGATTCCAGATTACCGGACATATTCATCCGGGAATTGTCCTGAATTCTGCAGTGAAAAATATCAGACTTCCCTGTTTTGCTCTGAGCAGCAATCAATTATTACTACCTGCCTTCAGCGAATTTACAGGATTAGACACCAAAAATCTACCTAAGAAAAGTATGTTTTTTGTGTTTACTGATACGGAGATTTATGAGATCGGAACCTAACAAATCTCTTGTTATTATTCTTAGATTAACTCTAACAGGGTTACTTGGTGAATACAGCAAAGCGTTAAATATTGATTTCCGTCAGATTTTGATATTAACTATTTTCTTTCCTGTTTTCTAAAAAACAAAATAAAGGCAGGTAAAAACCTGCCTTTATAACACCATCTACTTCAGATCATCAATACACTGATGCCTCCTTCATTTATTTAAATCTAACATGTGGCTGATACTGCTGTAAAGCACATCAGTATCTCTATAACTCCTTGATTTATCATTTAACACTGCTGTTTATACCCGGTTAAGTGTTTACAGCCTTGCACGGATTATCAATTAAGATAAAGATTTCAGTGAAATCTTAGTTTTTCTTACTCAAACGGATGCTGTATAGAGTAATCAATACTGTAGCCAGCAGGAACAGGGCTCCTATCCACGGGGTACTGGCCAGTCCTAAAGAAGATATTACAATAATACCTCCTGCATAAGATCCGATGGCAATACCTATATTAAATGCTGCAATATTGATCCCTGAAGCGACATCCTCAGTTCCCGGCAGTTCTTTTTCTGCAATCTGTACCACTAATAGCTGAAGTCCCGGAACACTGGCAAATGATAATGCTCCTAAAAGGAAAAGGGTGACAATACTTAAAACCGGGCTGCTTACCGTAAAATAAAAGGCAAGCAATACCAGCCCCTGAGCAGCAAACATCCATAAAAGGGCCTTCAGAGGATTTTTATTCGCAATTTTCCCACCCATCAGATTTCCCAATGCTATGGCAATTCCATAGATCAGCAGGATAAACGTCACGGTTGATTCCTGGAATCCTGTGATTTTCTGTAAAATGGGTGACAGATAGGTAAATACTACAAATGTTCCCCCGTATCCCATCGCAGTCATTAAAAAGGCAAAAATCAAACGTTTGTTTCCCAATACTTTAAACTGGCTTTTTAAAGAAGCCGTTTTCCCGTTTTTAAGATTCTTAGGCACCAATAACAAACTGGCTACCAGTCCGATAACTCCAAGAATGGATACTCCTATGAAAGTAGCTCTCCACCCGAAATGCTGTCCTATAAAAGTTCCCAGAGGAACTCCTGTGACAATAGCCAGAGTAAGTCCGGCAAACATAATGGAAATTGCTGTAGCTCTTTTCTCTTCAGGTACCAGCGAAGCAGCGATGGTAGATCCGATAGAAAAATAAACACCATGGGCAAAACCGGTCAGAATTCTTGCCAATACTAATGTAATAAAACCGGGAGCAATAGATGCAAGGCCGTTTCCGATTACAAATAAGAGCATGATGGATACCAAAAGTATCTTGCGGGGTACTTTCCCTGTAAGTGCCGTTAGTATCGGAGCACCAATAGCCACTCCTATTGCATACAGGCTTACCAGTAACCCTGCAGAAGGAATGGTAATTCCAAGATCAGCAGCTACAGTAGGAAGCAATCCTACAATTACAAATTCAGTAGTTCCTATTCCGAAGGCACTTATCGTTAATGCCCATAATGCAGCAGGAAGACCTTTTTTAGCAGTCTGAGTTGCTGTATTGATCTGTATTTCTTTTTGAAAGTTCATTGTCTTGTATTTTGTTGATATTGACAAGGCAAAGTTCCGACGAATAATTCTATTATAAAAATTATTTAAATAGTATCAAAATATCAGAATACTAATAGTTTTGTTTTCAATTTAAAATTTGTTCCTTTGCATAGAATCTACAGTCTCTATGAAGAAATCCGAAGCAACCCGTCTTACCATTCTCCAGAAAGCGTTCGAACTGATCTATGTAAAAGGCTTTCAGACGACAAGTATTGATGAGATTATTGCAACGACTCAGGTGACGAAAGGGGCGTTCTATTATCATTTCAAAACCAAAGATGAGATGGGGCTTGCCATTATCAACGAACTGATGAAGCCCAACTTCAGACGAAACTTCATTGAATCCCTTCAAAACAACAGCAATCCACTAGACAATATTTATGAGATTATCTATAACCTTCTGATGGAAACAGATTTTCTGAAAGTTGAATATGGCTGCCCTACTTCAAATTTCGTGCAACAGATGGCACCCTGGCATACCGCTTTCACACAGGCATTGCATGAACTTTCAAAAGAATGGGAAGAAGCGTTTACAGAAAGTATCGAAAAAGGTAAAGAATCGGGAATCATCAGGAAGGAAGTAAGTGCCAGAGAAGTAAGTGTTTTTGTTATTTCCGGCTATTGGGGAGTCAGGAATCTGGGAAAAGTTGAAAATTCCAAGGAAGTATATCTTGTTTATTTAAAAGGACTTAAGTCTTATTTCAAAAGCCTTCAATAATTTTTTTGACCAAAAACATACTAATTAGTATGTTTTTATTATACCTTTGCTGAGTTCAAAAAAATAATCAATGTATCAGACCCTTACTTTTTTACATTCCCAAACCCGATGGCTGGTTTTAATCAGTTTATTATATGCTATTTTCCGTGCTTTTAAAGGGTATTTTTCCGATCGGAAATTTTCAGGAGCCGACAATTCTGTACGACACTGGACAGCTACAATAGCTCATATCCAGCTGATTATAGGAATGATATTTTACCTCAAAAGCCCTGTTATTCAATACTTCTGGAAGAATTTTGATGAAGCGGCTGAATCATTGGAACACCTGTTTTTCGGCCTGATTCATATTTCCTTGATGCTGACAGCCATAATACTCATTACAATAGGCTCAGCAATAACCAAAAGGAAACTTTCAGACAAAGAAAAATTCAAAACTATGGGTATTTGGTTTTCCATTGCGCTGGTTATCATTTTCATTGCCATTCCATGGCCTTTTTCTCCTTTGGCAAACAGACCTTATTTCAGATAATTATGATGGATTTATTGAAAACAAAAATCGGCCGGTTGAGAATTCTGGCGATTCTGGAGGGCATTTCATTACTGAGTTTAGTATGCATTGCCGTTCCTATGAAGTACTGGATGGGAAACCCTTTATTTGTAAGATTAATAGGCCCCGTTCACGGAACATTATTTCTGCTTTTCCTCTTCAATACACTGAGCATTGGAGTAGAGCAAAACTGGAAATTCAAAGAAATAACCTGGAAAGTGATCCTGGCATGTTTTATTCCGTTTGGTACATTTTATATTGATAAAAAAATTCTGAGCAAACTATGAAAAGTATTCTCATACTGTGCGGAATAGCATTGACGGTATATGTTGTTTACAGAGTGTACCGTCTTCAGACTTTAGATAACGGTTTGCCGGAACTGATCAAAAGAGGGGCCGTCATTCTGGATGTGAGAACTGAAAAAGAATATGAAACAGGACATATAGAGGGTTCTGTTAATATTTCCTTGGGAACCCTCAGAGAGCGTTATAATGAGCTGGATCCTAAAAAAACATACATCACTGTATGTTCACATGGTCTCCGAAGCGTAAAAGCCGAAAATATTCTGAAAGAAAAAGGCTTTAAACATATCTACAACGGAGGCGCCTGGAGTGATCTGCAGAAAACAACCGGTGAATAATATCAGTAAATCCCTCCATGTATAATACAGAGGGATTTTACTTTTTACATTTTGTTATTCAGCCAGACTACTTTCTGCTCAGATGAATGCTCCTGCCCTATAATATCCCGGTATAGATCCGGTCTTCGTGCTTTAATGTATCGATTTCCTCCTGCCTGGGTAAGCTTTTCCGAAGTAATGACTGCCGATTCAAAGCTATCTTCCCATGAACGGCATTCTGCGATAATATCTCCGAAAGGGTCTATAATCATAGAACATCCGTTCTTCAACTGATCATCATCCATACCAACAGGATTTGAAAAAACAATATAGGCTCCGTTATCATAGGCCCTTGACGGAAGCCATTTCATCAGCCAGTCTCTTCCCTTCATTCCATTGAACTCAAGGCGTAAAGAAGTTGGATCTCCTACCCTGTTTTCCCAGAGCTGTGGATCTACAAAACCTGCTCCCGGGCGTGTGGAGGGAGTACACATGGTAACGTGGGGCATAAAGATAATTTCCGCGCCAAGCAGCCTTGTTGCTCTTACGTTCTCGATAATATTGTTATCATAGCAGATAAGTATTCCGCATTTCCAGCCCAGAATATCAAATACACAATATTCGTTCCCCGGTGTAAGATGCGGATTGATAAAAGGATGCAGTTTTCTGTATTTCGCTTTCAGTCCTGTTTTATCAACACAGACATAAGCTTTGAAAAGGTTTTCATGCTCGTCTTTTTCAAATAGCCCTGCCAATATTGTAATATCATTCTGAGCGGCAATTTCCTGCAATTTTTGAATACTTTCTCCTTCCGGAATACGTTCTGCAACATCAAGAAGCTGTTCTCTGGAAAGTTTTCTTGCAAAAGTATAGCCTGTAATAGAACATTCATGAAAAACAATAACATCGGATCCCTGAACAGCAGCCTGATGGGAAAGTTTTTCTATAACGGAAAGATTATACGCTTTATCTCCACTTTTATTTTCAAATTGTGCGGTTGAAATGGTAATATTCATCGATTTTTTTTTAGGCAAAACTATACCATACCCCTTGTAAAAAATTGTATAAAACCGACATAATGGTTGCTATAGCTCAATGAAATTGACCGCCATTTTATTTTCTGTACATAGATACTGTCCGGGAGTAAGTCCGGTATTGTTTTTAAAATCTCTGATAAGGTGGGGTTGGTCAGAATATCCTGCATCATAGGATAGTTGCGTCATATTTTTATCAATTTCTCTGTTGATAAGGCTTAAAAAGTAATGAAGGCGGATAATATTCCCGTATTTTTTGGGAGATATTCCCATATGATATTCAAACTTTCTCTCCAGATGACGCTCAGAATATCCGGTAAATTTCTCTAAGTCTCCGGATGATACAGAGCCTTTATTTTGAAGAATATATTGCTGTGTGGCAGTAATAATATGGTGATCAGTACTTATACTTTCCGATAAAAAATGAGTAAAAAAGGTATTCAGATCATGAATAACAGCTTTGGGGTCTTTTTTATCAAACAGTCTTTCCTGAAACGCGTCCAGTTTATCTTTTAAAACATCTTCCACCGAAATAATCTGATTCCTCACCTCTTTGGCAGAAGTTTTTAACAGAATATTTAAAAAATAAGGCTGGAATACAATGGCAATCAGAGAAAATTTCCCTTTGGAGAAGAAATCCCTGTACCCATTCAGAGTTCCATAAAAAAAGGAAAGCGGCATCTTTTCTTCTGAAATACCGGAGAACAGATTCATATCTCCGGATAAAATAAGCCCGGAACTGCCATCAGTAAACAACCTGAAACTTTTCACCTCTCTTTCGGAATTTTCCAAAAAGATATAATGTCTTATAAAGGGAGCCAGATGTTTGGGAGGAGAAATCTGCATGCATCAAATGTACACAAAAAGATCCATGTTAATCTGAAATATATTTCCATGTATTAGCTTTGATAATATGGCATTAATTTAAAATAAATAGGCTTAAGGTACCACGTTTTATCGCGCTTTGGTCAGGTATTTGAATGATTTCAAGAATATTATTCATCATTTTGCTGGATTTATATTTTTTAATCAATACCAATCACTTAAAATATTATAATATGTCAACACAGAATCTCACCCATCTCGAAGCGATCAAAAAGATCAAAGAACTGTCGGAAAGTGCAAGAATATGTATGTTCTGTACAGAATTGGAAAACATTCCTGTCAATTCACGGCCAATGAGCCTGCAGGAAACGGATGACAACGGAAATCTCTGGTTTATCAGCAGCGGAACCAGCAATAAAAATTTTGAAATCAAAGAAGACCGCAGAGTACAGTTATTTTTTATGAATAATGGCGATGCCCAATATCTTTCGGTGTATGGACAGGCTTCGGTATATAAAGACAAAGCCACAATAGAAGACAAATGGTCTCCGCTGGCTAAAGCATGGTTTGACGGAAAAGATGACCCTGATGTTACCATTATTCGCGTAGAACCAAAGGAAACTTACTATTGGGATACCAAAGCAGGAAAACTGGTCAGCCTTTTCAGTTTTGTGGCTTCTGCCATTACCGGTCATAAGACCAACAACTCAGACGGTGTAGAGGGAAATGCAACAATATAAAGGTTCAAAATAAAGTAAGTTACATTCCTACAGATCATTCGGATCGTGCTGATGATTGTAGAAAGTTCCGTATAATCTGCAAGAACATAAAAACGGCTCAGGAAATTGAGCCGTTTCTACTACAAAATTAATCATATTATTTTTTCACATCGTCCATAGATGCTCCAAAATTAATATGAAGGACATTTCCATTAGGAGTTACCAAGGCCGGAACAGACTGTACTCCTGCCTTTTCTGCATCTTCAATTTTGCTTCTTTCATCTCCCAAATGGATAATTTCAACATTTTCCGCACCAATAAGGTGCACGATATCGTGTTCTGCGCTGATACATACAGGACAGCCTGCATGATAAAAAATGGATTTTTTCATAAAGTTCAATTAATTAACAAGGGTTTTAATTATATTTTTTAATTCTTCTGCTTCCTTTTCGTGAAGAGGTTTTAAGGGACTTCTTAAATTACCGCCGTTTTCTCCCAGAATATTCAGTCCAGATTTTACCGCTCTTGGCAGTCCTTTACTGACAATAAATTTCAAAAGGTCAAACTGTTGGTAGAAAATCGCTTTTGCCTTTTCAAGATCTCCTTCCTCTACAGCATGATAAAGGCCTATATTCAATTCGGGAATCAGGTTTGGAGCTGCCGTACACCAGCCTCTTGCTCCGGCAGAAAATGCTGCCAGCGCCAAAGGATTGGAACCGTTATAAAAGGCCACTTCGTCTCCCAATTCTCTTCGCAGATAATGCATTCTTTGAATATCCCCCGTACTTTCTTTGATCATGGTTACATTAGGAATTTCAAGCAACCTTTTCAGCAGTGCCGGAGACATATCTACTCCACTTGTTGCCGGATTGTTATACGCCATAATAGGAATAGATATTTTACGTGCTACGGCATCATAATGAGCCACAATTTCATCATCAGTAAGTTTCCAGTAGCTCATCGGAATAATCATCACTGCATCTGCCCCTGCTTTTTCTGCAAACTGAGCGTGGTGAATTGTTTTCTCGGTCGTAAGATTGGAAACTCCTACAAGAGTCGGAATTCTTCCTTTTACCTGCTGTAAGGTAGCTTCCGTCAGTTCTTCTTTTTCTTCATCAGAGAGGTAAGGCATCACCCCGGTACTTCCCAATGGAGCGATTCCATGGCTTCCGGAAGTAATCAGCCTTTCTACGAGATGTTTAAACAGAGGGATGTCTACTTTTTCATTTTCATCAAAAGGTGTTATGGGATAGGCAATAATCCCTTTAAATGGAACATTTTTCATGTTTTGCTGGTTTAAAAATTAAAATAATTTCAAACCATTAAGAGCCTTCACATTGTTGATCAAGAAAATCGTATCCATATCGGTATTGTGTAACAATGACAGTATCTTAATGGTTTATCACAATAATACTAAAGGTCCCTGCCTTCTTCTTCTCTCAAAGCAACTCCGAGATTCTGTAACTGAGGAGCATTTTCGCAGGCAATATACTTGGCAGGTTCAGTATCGCTCAGGTTCTGATGTTTGTGCCATGCCCATGAAGGAATATATACTGCATCCCCGGCTTCCCAATGTACTTTTTCATCCTCTACTTCTGTCCATCCTTTTCCATCAATCACAAATAATACTGTTTCATAAGTATGGCGGTGTCTGTTGGTTTGCTGCCCGGGAGTAAGCCCACCAATTGTCATGCTGACATTTTTACTAGGAAGATCCACAAAGAAGACCGGGTGTTTTCTTTCTGTTGAAAACTGATTGTGTTCTCCAGCATTTTCTACATTTTTATGGATTAAATGACTTGGCTTTACATACGTCGGTCTTGCAAAAGTTTCGTGGAAATCTTTAGAGCTGAATTGTTTTTTGTCCATGATTTTTAAATTATTATGGTTTTGTGCTTTATTGCATGACAAAATTATTTTATATTTGGACTATTCAAATGATTCAGTTTTTATATAAATAGATAGTCCAGATGTTGCGCCCTTGGAAATTAGAATTGGAAATTGATAAAAAGCTTGATAAAGCAGTTTATCTACAGATTGCAGATACCATCATCAGTGATATCCGCTCAGGAAGATTGAAAGCGGGAGATGCACTTCCCGGAAGCCGGAATCTTGCACAGTCTTTAAAAATTAACCGGAATACTGTTGTAGAAGCTTATCAGGTTCTGATCAATGAAGAATGGGTAGTTTCCAAAGAGCGGAAAGGAATTTTTGTATCTGAAAGCCTTCCTGTTTTACATGAGCATAGTGCTGATGCTTTGCATAACTCCCAAAACCAACCGATCATATCCAACGGAATATTCATCAACTTCGATGATGGGCATCCCGACAGCAAGATTGCACCTGTCACAGAGCTGGCAAGGGCCTACAGACAGATTTTCAGTATTAAAGCCAAGTGGCAGATGATGGGATATGGAAATGAACATGGGGATATGGAATTCCGTAAAATGATTGCTCAGATGCTCAATCATCAACGTGGAATGCATATTCATGAATCGGAAATCTCTATTACACGAGGCAGCCAGATGGGAA
The DNA here is from genome assembly GCA_030146295.1 of Chryseobacterium sp. Lineage (GTDB taxonomy): Bacteria > Bacteroidota > Bacteroidia > Flavobacteriales > Weeksellaceae > Chryseobacterium. The sequence continues at coordinate 19,322 of JASLCD010000356.1, read as the reverse complement.
TGTTTCTGACAGCCCAGACTCTTCTGACTTCCGGTGACTGTGTAATCGTAGAAGACCCCGGATATCAGCCTGCCTGGCAGACTTTTGAATATGCAGGAGCACAACTGTTACCTGTCCCATTGGATCAGGAGGGAATCAATATTGAAGCTGTTGAAAAGCTTCTGACAAAACATCGGAATATAAAAGCGATATACATTACTCCTCACAGACAGTATCCTACTACCGTTACCCTGAGCCTTTCAAGAAGATTAAGGCTGATCGAATTGTCCAACCAATACAGTTTTACAATCATTGAAGACGATTATGATAATGAATTTCATTTCGGATACCGTCCTATACTACCGATTTCTAGTTTTCCGGAGCTTCATCATTATGTGTATATCGGAACGCTGAGTAAGGTAGTTGCCCCTGCTTTACGGATTGGTTACCTGGCTACTAAGAATCAGGAACTAATGAAGAAAATAGGAGATCTGAGAAAGATCATTGATGTACATGGGGACGTCATTATGGAGCAGGCGGTTCTTCAACTGATCAGAGAAGGTGCCGTAAAAAAACACATCAGGAAAGCAACTGTTCACTATAAGAGCAAAAGAGATTTTGTTTTTGAACTGTTGAAAAAGCACATGAAAGATATTGCAGATTTTACACTGCCTGAAGGAGGTCTTGCCTTTTGGATTGTTCCAAAAGCAAAACCGGATTGGGATCTCGTAACAGCTCTGTTACTGGAAAGAAATATCAAAATTATTCATCCGAAACAGTACAGCCAGCATCAGGTGAATGGCTTTAGATTGAGCTATGGATCACTTTCTGAGGAACAACTGGAGCAAAGTATACCTATTATCGCAAAGATCTTTTCCAACCTTTCTTGAACCGTCTAAACATACTTCTGCTTTTTGTACCACAGATTTCACTGATTTGCACAGATGTTTAAGCTTTAGTGAAATACTTACTGAGTATTTGCCGCTTTCCAATCTGCGCAAATCTGTGTCATCATTCGTTTAATAAAAAATAACTTTGACATCTACTCTACTTCAAAGACAGCCTGGATCTCAACGGAAGAACCTACAGGAATAGAGGAGGCTCCCAAAGTAGCTCTGGCATGTTTTCCTTTGTCTCCGAACACTTCAACAGCAAGATCAGATGCAACATTCATCAAATCTGCATGCTTCGTATAATCATCTTTTGTATTGAAAATTCCTGTAAGCTGAACACATTTTTTTACTCTGCTTAAGTCTCCTCCCACGGCTTCATTCAAAACAGAAATAACGTTCAGCATGGTCACTTTTGTGGCGTCTTTTACCTGCTGTTCATTCACTTCAACCCCTAATTTCCCGGGATTGAAAATTTTTCCGTCTTTCAGGGCAACCTGATTGATAAATACCAGATTTCCGGAACGTACAAAAGGCTGATAATTTCCTGCCGGTTTTGGAACCTGTGGAAGCATGATATTTTTCTGTTTCAGCACTTCATTGAAGTTCTGATGATTTTCAACGACAGGTGTACTTTTTTTCGGATGGATATCTTTCAATGCCAATGCTACTTTTGCAAAGTTTTTTCCCTGAAGTTCAGCAATATTGCGTTCCCCTTTGGTAGGTCTTTCAACATCTTTCAAAGAAGCCATACTTGTGACTCCTAAAACAGTATTTCCCTGTGGAATAGCTTTGTTCAGCTCTTCTGTTCCACGAATTCCATTTGACACCAGTACCATTCCGTGTACGGCAAGGCTGTTCCAGAATGCCTGAAGAGCAAGCTCTTTCCCTGCTCCGCTTCCTGCCGACATGAAAACAGCGGCCGGAATTCCTTCCAAAGCATGATTGGTCCAAAGCGGAACGGTTTTAGCTAAAAATTCGCTCATTCCTGTACTGATATTTCCAAAATAAACCGGTGAGCCAAAAACAATTCCATCATAGCCCGTCAGTTCATCTGTTGTCGCTACAGGCAGGTTTTTTAGATTGGGATGTTGGGAAGCTTTCACTAATTTGATATATGGGATCCCATTATTTTCGCTTTCAATCCCTTTAGCGATTTCTTTGGCCAGTTCGTAGGTTCCGCCATTATCAGAATGGATAAGAACCAATATTTTAGCTTTATTTTGTGCCATGATGTTGGTGGTATTAGATAATAAAATTAAAATAAAAAAAAAACATAATTTTTTCATTCAGAATAAGATATAAGTTAATATTTTTTGTTGAGACTATCATTTTTTAATCGCTTTGATCTTGATTATACAAAATTACTATTGTCGTTTTTATTAAATTTGCCAAAATATACATACAAAACGACAACATGAAATGTGGACTGATTGAAAAAACGGAAAGCCAGTTTGTAGATTCTATCGAAAAAGAAGCTTATGTATGGTGTGAAAAAAACTGGAAACATGATGATTATGAACATCAGCATAACCGTGCTCAGCTTACTTTTGTAGAAGAAGGTTACCAGTATTTCCACATCGACCGCAAGATCTATCTGGTCCCACAGCATCATGTTATTTGGATTCCTTCAGAGAAGGCCCATAAAATCACTTCTGAAGCACAAACGGTGAATCTAATGGTATTTCTATTTAAAACCGTTTTTGATGATGAATTTTACCAGAACGTACAGGTATTTGCCGTTCCTCCTGTTCTCAAGGAGATGCTTTTGTATGCGGCGAAATGGAACCAATCGCTGGAGGAAAATGAAGAACAGGACATCTTTTTTAAAGCTATTTTAAAAAGTCTTCCTAATTTCTGTAAAGAAAGCAGCGGTCTGGAAATCCCGGTGCCAACTGACACCAGGCTGATTCCCGTTTGCAATGATATTAATTCCAATTTTAAATATAATCTGGACATTGATTCTTTAGCTGAAAAAGCACAAATGTCTGTGAGGAGCCTCCAAAGGATTTTTAAGAATGAAACCGGAATTACCCTGCAAAAATACCTGCAGCTAACAAGAATTTTAAAAAGTATAGAACTGATAGATACCAGACAATACACTTTGAGTGAAGTTGCATATAAAGTAGGATATCAAAGCTTATCTGCATTTACATCGTCGTATTTTGCTATTATGCAGGTAAAACCCAGACTCAACAAAAATTAAGGGGTTTCATCATGAGGCATATCAACCGGCTTTGATTCGGGCGAGCCTTTTTCCCGAAGCCACACAGATAAAAGTACAAGAGAAGCTACAGCCAGAAATTCACTCTGCCAGTTCTGAAAAGATTCAAACCAAAATCTTGATTCTGAAAGATACTGCATTGCTGTTACAGCAGGTTTGTTTTTCATCATCTGTTCATCATTAAAATCTTTAAGACTTCCATAGAAATGCAAAATAAAACTCGTCAGAAAGAGGATTGCAAACGCAAGTGATAGTGAATGTTTATAGATTTTCAGCCAAATTCCTCCTTTTTTAACGGGCCATGGCGCTTTGGAATGTGCTATGGGTTCTCGGTCAACATCTTCTTTGTCTGTCATCGATTTTGATTCGCTGGAGCCTTTTTGTCTGAGTGAGATTGTTAGCAAAACATACAGCATCATCTGAAGAAATTCACTTTCCCAATTTTCAAAAGTAGCCTGTATAAAATGACCGCTGTGAATGTATTCGTCGATCTTTAAAGCAGAGCGGCTGTTTTCAATCAGTTCTTTATTTTCCGTTCTCCAGCCCATAAAGAATTGTCCTGCGAGAAAAATAATCATCAGAGTAATCAGAACAATACTTAAGCTGTTGCGATAAAAGAAACCTGAACGTGGCATGGCTTTGGGTTTAAAGTTTACGGGTTGCGTTTTTGGTAAGGAAATATCTTCTGCAGATTCTTTGTGGTGGGCCCGGTAAGCATTTTGCCGTTGACATTGAAACGGGATCCATGGCATGGACAATCCCAGCTCAACTCAGCGCTGTTCCAACGAACTTCACAACCGGCATGTGGACAGGTGCTTTTCAGCAGATGCAACGTCCCGTCATTTTCTTTATAAAGCGCATAGGATTCCGATTCGTATCGTATCACTTTCGCCTCGCCTTCTCCTACTTCTGAAAAGGAATCAATTTTCTCAGTTAAAATCTTATCTTTTATAAAGTCAAAAGCTACGGTTGCAGTTTCTTTTACAAAATCTGAGAATCCGGCAACAGGTTTGATTCTTGAAGGGTTGAATAGGTCTCCGTATTTATTTTTTCCGATAATTATCAAATCATGCAGGATCTGTGAGGAAAGGGTCCCGAATATCATTCCGTTTCCCCGAAAGCCTGTTGCTGTAAAGATTCTTTCTTTAGTTCCCGGAAGCTTTCCTATATACGGCAGCCCATCCACTGGTTCATAGTATTGACTGGACCAGGTGTAATGCACGGTTTCCACCTCGAAATATTTTCTTACATAGTTTTCAAGTTCGGAGAAACATGCTCCGGTATCGTCTGCATGTCCTGTTTTGTGATCTTCACCACCGGCAATCAATAAATTTTCCCCATTGATGCTCTGAATTCTGTAATAATGATAAGGCTCACAGAGATCATAACCAAGTTCCCAGGGATATTTATCATTTTTCATGGTAAATGCCATGGCATAGCTTCTATAAGGAGCATTGGTAAAGTGAAGAAGGTTAACACCAGGCGGAATATGCGTGGCGTATACTAAATTTTTTGCCTTTATTTCTCCTTTTGAAGTTTTTAAAACCACATAATCTTCACGCTCATCATGATCTTCACAGAGACAGTTTTCCTGAATAGATCCGCCGAGCTTTATGAAAGCATCACAAAGACCTTTGATGTATTTTATAGGATGAAAATGTCCTTGTCCCGGAATAAGCACCGCTTCTTTGAATGGAATCGGAAAAGGAATTTCATTCACATAACTCATTTCATGACCTACCCTGGCTGCTCCTTCTACGATCTCTTTCAAACGATCCTCCTGTTTTTCATCCAACGCAAAAAGATAAGCTGACTTTCTCGTAAAATCACAGTTAATCTTGTATTGATGGATGTTATCTTCAATGATTTTAATGGCATCAGCCCCGCATTGTGCATACAGTTTCGCATTATCCAAACCAAAATCACGGATGACCTGATTAAAGGTTGTATCAAAAAAATCGTTTAAATGGGCCGTTGTTCCTCCTGTAGTGCCAAATCCTATATTGGCAGCTTCCAGAATAATACACCGCTGCCCCGATTCCTGAAGCTTCATAGCTGTTGAAACTCCGGTAATTCCGCCACCTACTATGGCAACATCAAATAGCGGACTGAGATCAGGTTCTGCAGAAAATTTTCTGACCTCTTCCTGCCATATACTTTTTCTTGCACCATCTCTGTACATAACCAGAATATTTTGTTGTTAAACTTATCTGATACTCAAGGTATCGCTTTCAGGCAGACCGGTTTTTCCAGCATTGGCCGGATTATTCTTTTGGTCTCTTTTTTTGTTTTCATCTTCGTCAATATTACATCTGCACGAAGTAAAAGCAAATAAGCTTATCACTCCCAAAATAAATGCTGTAGTTTTCATATTCTAATATTTTGTTGGGTTTTCTATTTTAGCCGTTTATAATCAATCCTCCATTGGGATGAAGTACCTGGCCTGTAATCTGTGAGGCCTCAGTACCTGCCAGAAATAAAAAGCTGAATGCTATTTCTTCCGGAGTTGCATTTCTCTCCAAAGGAGGTTTGCTGGTATTCTCTTCTTTTTCGTCAAATGTTTCTTCGGTAAGCGGAGTTGCAACCGGGCCTGGAGCAACAGCATTGACCCGGATTCCTTTTGGTTTTGCCTGTAATGCCAGTGAGCGGGTAAAGGAAACAATAGCTCCTTTTGTTGCTGAATAATCCAGCAGTTCAGGATGTCCCTGATAAGCAGAAACTGAGGTGGTGTTGATGACAGAGCTTCCTTCTTTCAAATAAGGAAAAACGACTTTCGTTAACAAAATCATTCCAACAATATTAGAATCAAAAGTCTTTCTGATATTTTTTTCTTCAAGATCTTCAATGGTCTCAGCAGGAAACTGCACCCCAGCGTTATTGATGAGAATATCAATTTTTCCCAGCGCTGAGATAACATTTTTCACGGTCTTTTCACAAAATTCGTAATCATTGATATCTCCTTTGAAAATAATACATTTTTTATTCAGACTTTCAATTTCTGCTTTTGTTTTACCTGCATCATTATCACTCGAGTGGTAAATGATTGCAATATCAGCTCCTTCCAACGCAAAAAGAAGAGCTATTGCTTTTCCAATCCCACTGTCTGCTCCGGTAATCAAAACAGATTTGTTTTCTAACTTTTGCGTCATATCTTTATTTTTCTTCTGCAGGTTTCTGTATTTCTTCCGTTTATTTCAAGATTAAAAGCCTGTTGAGCTCACTTTTAAAGCATCCTAAAATAAATTCCGTATAATATAACTGAGCATTTAAGGCTTGTGTTTTGTGGTGCAGTTCCAGTTTTTTAGTCAAAATGATCTCACCTTTATAGGAAAATGCGAAATACGCAAAAATTTTATACCCGGAATTCCGGTTGGGTGTGCAGTAGCCGGTTGTGGCAATAGCCCAGTCCGATTCATAGAGTTTGGCAACATTTAATGCCATTGTTTCTGCGATATTTTCTGAAACACAGTCACATTCTTCAGCTTCCTTTCTGTTGACTTTTAATAGGCTTACTTTCTCCGGTAAAGAATAGGTTGTCATACCTCCCTTGTAGAACATTGAGGCATTAGGCATCTGTGAAAAAGCCAGTTGCAGGCATCCTGAAGTAACACTTTCAGCAATTGAAATGGTTTCATCAGTAGTCATCAGGGACTGGCTTATATATTCTAAGAGATTTTGTTGAAAATTCATAATGTTAATATTTTGAATGAGGTTTACATTAATTTGAGAAATGGAAAAGAGGGTTTAAAAAGCTGCTGAATAAATCAAAACAGCAGCTTTCTTACATATTTAATTTGGTGTGAAAGATGTTATGATTTAAGCGTTTCTCTCCATTTCGAGATCCCAGACTCTGTGTTTGGCTATGGCATTAATAAATTTATCGGTTTGTTTTCCGTCTTCCCAGGTAATAATTCCCGGATCGTCATGCTGTTTTGCTGATACATTGGAATTATGATAAAGGGGCTGAGTATCTGTCCCGAAATAAATGGCTTTACAGTGTTTATAGGCTTCGTTGATAAAATGCAGAACAAGGTTCTTATTTTCAGTAATCATCAGTTCGGTTACGGAATCTGCACCGGAACAGATATAAAGGGCATCGAAGCAAACACTTGAAGTATTGGTCAGCGTATGTTTCGGGGCCAGTTGTGCTCCGTCATTGGTTCTTATATGAGCCAGACTTGGGGCAATCAATTCAACCTTTGCTCCTTCTGCTTCAAGTTTTGTTTTAAGATCACTGATTGCCCCGCCATCAGCACCATTAGCCAGAATAAACCCTATTTTTCTGCTTTTAATGGTGTCTTTTACCGTATGCCTCATGCTTAAGGCGTCAGAAATTTTTGTTTTAGGCTCTCTTTCTTCACTCTGAAGTTCTGCAATATTGCTGTCTGCAGGTAAGCTCTGATTGGGCCACTCCAGTTTTTTAACCTCTACTCCCACTTTTTCTGCGACTCTCCAGGCGAGAATCATATCAATAAACGCCAGCTGTCCTACCATTCTTTCTCTGATCTCAGGACGGGTCACTTTAGACAATTCAAAGATCAATGCATTCTGAAGGTGAGTTTTTTCCGGTATCGACTGGCTGTTATAAAATAGTTTAGCCTGTGAATAATGGTCTACAAAGCTTTTACTTCTTTCTCTGATCTTTACCCCGGAAACTCTTTCCTGTTGGGAAGCAAATCCGCCTTCAGACATCATGGCCTGAAAAGGACATCCACCGCCTATGGAATTGGGTTCATAGCTCGTTTTTCCCTTTACAATCTGCTGTCTCATATGCCCGTCCCGTTGATGATTATGGACCGTATTGATGGATCTGTTGATCGGTATTTCATGGAAATTGGGTGATCCCAGTCTTGAAAGCTGAGTATCTGTATATGAAAATAATCTTCCCTGAAGCAAAGGATCATTGGTAAAATCAATTCCGGGGATGATGTGCCCGGGATGAAAAGCTACCTGCTCAGTTTCTGCAAAGAAATTATCCGGGTTTCTGTTAAGTGTTAAAGTTCCGACAATTTCTACAGGAACTTCTTCCTCAGGAACCAGTTTAGTAGGATCCAGAAGGTCAAAATCAAATTTGTGTTCATCTTCTTCAGGAATCAGCTGTACTCCGAAATCCCATTCCGGATAATCACCGTTTTCAATGGCTTCCCAGAGATCTCTTTTGTGAAAATCAGAATCTATTCCTGAAAGAATCTGAGCTTCATTCCATGCTACGGAATGCACTCCCAATCTGGGTTTAAAATGAAATTTCACAAAATGTACTTTTCCTTCCTCATTGATGAATTTGAAAGAATGTACCCCAAAGCCTTCCATCATTCTGAGACTTCTCGGAATGGCTCTGTCGCTCATTACCCACATGATCATGTGCATACTTTCGGGCATCAGCGAAATAAAGTCCCAAAATGTGTCATGGGCAGAAGCAGCCTGTGGAATTTCATTATCTGGTTCCGGTTTTACAGCATGAATCAGATCCGGAAATTTTATAGCATCCTGAATAAAAAACACAGGCATATTATTGGCAACAAGGTCATAGTTACCTTCGTCAGTATAAAATTTTATAGCAAAACCTCTTACATCTCTTGCCAGATCTGTACTTCCTTTACTTCCTGCAACAGTGGAAAACCTTACAAAAACGGGAGTTTCTTTTCCAAGTTCTGTTAAAAATCCGGCCTTGGTATATCCTGCAAGACTTTTGTTAAGTTTAAAAATCCCATGAGCTCCGGAGCCTCGTGCGTGAACGACTCTTTCAGGAATTCTCTCATGATCGAAATGGGTAATCTTTTCTCTCAGAATAAAATCTTCCAATAATGAAGGACCACGCTCTCCGGCTTTTAAAGAATCCTGGTTATTATTGATCTTTAAGCCCTGATTGGTAGTCAGTTTTTCATTTTTATTGGAAGTGCTGTGTACATCCAGCTGTTCTGCTTTTTTGTTGTGTTCGTTGGTTTTCATATTCATAATCTTTTGTGGTTGGTGTAGGGTTCAAAGCAGTGAGATAAAGAAATATTCTGCAGAATTAATCTACTCTTTTCTCCAGAATTTCAAGAAGCCTGTTGATATATTCTTCTTCCTTCAGCACTTTATAGTAAGCCGTTTTGGCATACAAAGTGAAATCCGGAGATTCAAATCTTATTTCAGCATCCGCATCCGTGTTTTCCATCGTATTTTTAGTATGAAATTCACGGATATGAAGAATATATTCTTCCATATAGGTACCTATTACTCTTTTCAGAACCTCACATTGAGCATTATTTTTAATTTTTTCTAATGATTTAATCAGAAAAGCAGTCACTCCGTAAGAATTGATAATAAGCGGAAATAAAGATTCATTCTCCAGCGCGTTGTTTTTATCATTCAGTCCGGAATGTTGTAAAGTGTCGTTTTCAAATATCATATTCAAAAAAGGGTATTAGTTATGGGAAGTTTTTAAATATTGATCAAAATAATGGAGGTCGTTTTTATCCTTGATCGACAGATAAAACATAATCTGTTCCGGTTCTTTGAATCCGATACTGTTGAAGCAGTCGAAATGAGCAATGAGTGCCTGTATATTTTCAATATCAATATTTTTCAGGATAATGAATAAGAGAAAGATATTTTCCCTGATTTCTTTGGCATAGATCGCTGCTCCATCCTCAAAACACGTTCCTGTATGGGCTACTTTTATAAAGTCTTTGTATCTAAGGGTTTTTATTATTTTCTGACCGTCCATATATATTTGATTTCATGGTTAGAATAAGCCATATAGAACAAGCTATATGGCTTATGATGTGTTTTTAATCTTCTTGTTCTGCATCAAAATTGATGGATGTTTCCGCAATATCTGTAAGATGCGAATCAGTATCTTCTTCTTCCTGAAGTGTTCTTTCAAGGAGATCTGCAGCCTTGTCATGCCCCATGGTAATAGCAACTTGTGCCAGTCCGCCATACGTGGCAATCTCGTAATGTTCTACCTTCTGTGCAGCAATAATGAGTGCAACATCTCTTGTTGAGGAGCCGTCTTCTGTAGATTTGATGACTTCTTCACCTTCTTCAATGATTCCTTTAATAGCCTTACATTCTTTTTTTTCGGGCTTTTCGTCAATAAGCTGAAAGACTTTTTCCAGACGTTTAACGTGTTTTTGGGTCTGAAGGTGATGATCTTCAAAGGCATCTTTCAGTTCTTCGGCAGTAGCAGCTTCCTGCATTTTCTCCAATGCTTCAAGAATGGCATTTTCCGCATAATAAATATCTTTGAGGGCGCTTACAAAGAATTTGTGAAGCGGAGCATTTTTCATTTCATCTTTATCGACGGTTGCTTTGTCTGCCGTTCCTTTTTTGGTGGCAGAAACAGCACTGTTGGTTTCTAATATTTTATTTGGCATGGTGTAAAATGGTGTTTAATTTAAAAGGATTACCTCTTTATATAGTCTAAAGAGGCAATCCGGGAAAAAGAATTATGAATTACGTCTGCCACCGAATCCGGAACGACCCGAAGATCTTCCACCACCGTGGGATGCTTGTCCGCCCATTCTGGCAATTCTTGTTCGGTCTGCTTTGCTCATCGCGGCAAAACCTCTTTTTGAACTGCTAGAACCCGAGCTGGAACTACGGCTTGAATTATTACTGTTACTATTGTTTCCCGATCTTGAATTAGAGCCTCCTCTTGCTGAATCTGAATTTGAAGATCTTACTCCTGACCTGGAATTGGAACGACTGCGGGAGTTATCATTGGAGCTTCCGCCACGTGAGCCTCCTCTGCCGGAATTTGACATTCCACGAGAATTACCCCCAGAGCTGCTTCCACGTGATCCTCCTCTGCCGGAAGTAAATCTTCCCTGGCTGTCTCTTTGCTGATTTCCGTTTCCGCTTCTGGAACCGTTTCTTCCTCCGCTGCGGCCTCTATGATCATCATCGTCGTAGTCTTCGTCGTCATCATCATCATAATCGTCATCGTACTCATCATAGTCATCTTCATCATAATCATCGTCATAGTCATCATTTTCATTATCAAAGTAATTTTCATACTCTGAAAAATCATCGTCGTAATCTTCATCTCTGGTTGCATCATTGAAACCATGATCATATCATAATTGATATACTTCTTCAAGATTTTCGGGTGAATGCGACCGTCTTCCTGAGCTGCTGTTTCTTGAATTTCTAGTGTTCATAACTGAATTTTTTATATTAATATTTAGTGATGGGTGTTACAGTCCGTGACTAGTATTAGACGGCAACAGTTGGGTGTCGGTAATTTTAAAATAGTTATAAAGCAAATGCTTTTTTGCGTGCCTTTTACTAAGGGATTAAGAATGTAGTGAAGAATTATACATCAAATGTATGTCTTAATAAACGGTTTTTTTATGACTTGAATCATGCTAAACAATTTTAATATAAAATTTTTCGGTCTTGTAAAGTAATGCTTCCCTCTTTCTCCATCTTTTTTAAGGTTCTGATGACAGTTTCCACACGGAGGCCCGTAAGATTGGCGATCTGTTGTCTTGTAAACGCGATATGAAAGCAGTGATGACACTCTTCATCGTGGTAACTTTTAAGGTAATCCAGTAGCCCTATCAGTCTTTGCATAGGATTTTGAGAGGCCAGACTCTGCATCATTTTCAATTTATAATAAATTTCCTGCGAAAAACAGGCATTCATTTCCAGGGACAGATCAGGATGCTGGCTGATCATTTCAAAGAAGTTATTTTTAGGAAGTCTTATGATTCTGGAATCTTCAAGGCATATAGCATTGATGGGATAATCCTGGCTCAGGAAAAGCATTGCCTCGCCAAAACTCTGTTTTTTGCCTAAAATATTATGGATAAACTCTTTTCCATCTTCATTATAATTATTAAGCTTTACTTTTCCTTCACTGATCTGAAAATAATAAAGTGCATGATCTCCTTCTTTAAAAACCGTTTCCCGTTTTTTATAATCCCTGATTTCCGCACCCAAAGAGTATAGAAGATTTTCATCAATATTCATACAGCTTATTGTTTTCATAATTTTAATGGATTTTTTTAATGAAAAACAAATAATATGCCTGAAATAAGGTTAGTATAGAATTTTACGATTTTCAATTTTCACAATTTTATCTCTTTCCATATGTTTAATCGTTCTTATTGCAGTTTCCACACAAAGTCCTGTAAGACTCGCCATTTGCTGCCTGGTTAGGGGGATCAAAAAAGAATAAGGGCTTATATCTTTTTGAAAACTCTTAAGATAATCCATCAGTCCTCTCAGTCGTATAGAAGGATTTTGAGATGAGAGGTTCTGCATCATGATAAATTTATAATAAAGACGCTCGGAAAGAAAGTTACTTACCTCCATATATAATTCCGGAGACTTGTTCAGTAAATTGAAAAAGACAGATTTGTGAAGCCTCAGAACACTACATTCTGTAATGGCTTCAGCATTCATCGGATAAGGTTTCTCTATAAACAGAATAGATTCCCCACAGCTTTCCCCATCTGATAATATATTCTGAATAAATTCTTTTCCTTCCTCATTATAATTGTTGAGTTTTATTTCTCCTTTAATAATCTGGTAATAATAAGTAGGAATATCTCCCTCATAGAATATTACTTCTGAAGGGCTATAGTGTCTCGTTTCTGCTCCCGCTGAAATCAAAATGTTCTCGTCGATAACCATAATAGTCGTTTTTGCCGTTGTTTTCTTCTTCTCCTCTTCTTAGTCTTAGTAAAAATATCATTGGTAATCGATTCTATGTTGCATGCAAAAACTACACCTTATTGTTTACTTTAAAAGTTAAAAAAAGTTAAATTTTTTAATAGATTTAAGTGTTTTTACATTTATTGATTGGATATCATTACTAAAAACGCAATTAAATTGATTTTTTGATACCACATTTTTAAATCTCTGGTTTTCAATCATAGATCGGAATACAAAATAATTAAACCTGTTTTCATGAAGTGAAAACAGGTTTTTCAAAGTAATTACAGGAAAAGCTGCTACTTTTTTGGTATTTTATTTTTAGGACTTCCTACCGTATCTGTACGTTTTTTTGAGGAAACCGTATCAGCGCGCACTGTATCGGAAGGGATTGGATTTATTGAAACAGAGTCTGTCCTGACGGTATCAGCTATGACTGTGTCTGTAGTAACATGGGTTTCTGTCCTCGATTCTTTTTTGCAGCTCAGGACAATAATTCCTATCAAAAGGCTTGACATCATAAATTTCATACTGTTCTATTTTGTGGTGATAGATCAAAGGTAGACTATTATGAAGTCGTTTTCTTATGACTTAATTTATAATGCTTTATATTTATTTATTTCGCAAATTTCTTTGTTCCTGCTACACATAATATCACGCCCACTGTCACCCCCAGCATTCCCATGCTCACTTGCTCATGAAGAAGCCATGCAGCCAAAGCTAACCCAAAGAAAGGCTGAAGCAGCTGTAGTTGCCCCACAGTAGCAATGCCACCCTGTGCCAATCCTTTATACCAGAAAATAAAACCAATAAACATGCTGAAAAGAGAAATGTAAGCCATCCCAAACCAACCCTGAAAACTGACATTCTGGATATCATCAGGAAAGTAAATAAAAAATAAAGGAATCATAATAGGAAGTGCCAGGACCAATGCCCAGGAAATCACCTGCCAGCCCCCTAGTGTTTTGGACAGTTTAGCACCTTCAGCATAGCCCATACCACATAAAATAACGGCCAGCAGCATCAGAATATCGCCCATTGGTGAGGCAGATATTCCCTGTGAAACGGCATATCCAATGACTAAAAGACTACCTACAATTGAAAAAAACCAAAATATGGGATGTGGTCTTTCACCGCCACGCAGTACTCCGAATACTGCAGTTGCCAAAGGCAGCATTCCCAGAAATACAATAGAATGAGCCGAAGTAAGATATTGAAGCGCCAATGCTGACAAAAGCGGAAAGCCTATCACACAACCAAGAGAAACCAGGAGTAAAGGAGTGAGCTGAGCTTTAACAGGACGCTTTTCTTTACCCAGCCATAATACGATAAGAGCTAATATCCCTGCAACAGCTGCACGAACAATTGTTACGAAGGTAGGGCTCATTTCCATTACAGCTAATTTGGTAGCAGGCAAACCGCCACTAAATAATACAACCCCAATAAAACCATTGATCCATCCGCTTATATTTTCATCTTTTGATAGTTGATTTGTCATCATTTTAAGTACGTTTTTAATTGATGGTTCAAAATTAGAAAGGATAATTTGATAAACACAGTATCAGTTTTGTATATTTGCATGAGCACAGTTTAAGATATGCACAAAGAGTTTTTATATACAGAAATTGCAGACGGTATTGCGAGACAGATCAGGAATGGCATTTTAAAGACCGGAGACAAGCTTCCTTCGGTAAGAATGCTATGCCAGGAACATCAGGTCAGTATGAATACAGCCAAACGTGTTTTCCTGGAACTGGAATCCCAGTCTTTGGTAGAATCCAAACCGCAATCTGGTTATTTTGTGAGCCCGTTATTATCCGCAAAACTTCCTTTGCCGGAAGTGAGCAGTCCATCATTGATCGCCAATAATGATGAACCGGATGAGCTGATCAGTAAAGTATATGAAAACATGGGTAAAAAGGACCTTACCTTTTTCTCTATAGGAATTCCGTCCGGGGATCTCCTGCCTCAGGCAAAACTGAAAAAAGAAATCGTAAATGCTATCAGGGAATTAAAAGAAGGCGGTACGGAGTATGAAGAGCTTCAGGGAAATCTGAAGTTAAGAAGAATGATTGCCATACGGTCTTTGCAATGGGGAGGAAATCTGAGCGAGCATGATCTTATTACGACCAATGGCGGAATGAACGCCCTGTCTTTCTGCTTGATGGCATTAGGTAAACCAGGCGACACCATTGCCATTGAAAGTCCTTGCTATCCCGGTATTTTACAGTTGGCAAACGGATTGGGTCTAAAAGTACTGGAACTCCCTACCCATCCTACTACCGGAATAGAAATTGAGGCTCTAAAAAAGGTAATACCCAAAATAGATATCTGCCTGCTTATTCCCAACTTCAATTCACCTTTGGGAAGCTGTATGCCCGACGAAAATAAAAAGGAAATTGTAAAAATACTTTCGGAAAACAATATTCCACTGATTGAAGATGATGTCTATGGGGATCTTTATTTCGGGGCTACTCGTCCGAAATGCTGCAAATCTTTTGATAAAGACGGAAATGTGCTGTATTGCAGCTCTATTTCAAAGACTCTGGCTCCCGGTTATCGTGTGGGCTGGATTGCTCCCGGAAAATATAAGGACAAGATACTGAAACTTAAACTCCTGCATTCTACTTCCTCCATTTCAATTGTCAATGAAGCTGTAGCCAACTTTCTGAAATCCGGAAAATATGAAAAACATCTTCAGCAGCTCCGAAGAACGCTGCAAAACAATTACCAGAACTATGTTCAGACCATTGCGGAATCTTTCCCGGAAGGCACCAAAACCAGCCGTCCGCAGGGAGGATTGTCTTTATGGGTAGAATTTGATAAGAAGATACGGACAACAGAATTATATGATCTGGCCATCAAGCAAAACATCAGTATTGCTCCCGGAAGAATGTTTACCTTCCAGGAGCAGTTTGAAAACTGTATGAGGCTCTGCATAGGACTTCCCTGGTCGGAAGATACACAGGCAAAACTCAGACAGGTTGGAAATCTTGCGAAAAAGATCTGATGCCTACTTGTTATCCGGAACGAAATTTTTTCTCGCCAGCTCTTTTCTTACACGACTAAGGCTCTCAGGAGTAATTCCCAGATAGGAAGCGATCATCCATTGTGGAACTCTCAACAGTAAATCCGGATACATTTTAATAAATTTCATATATCTTTCTTCAGCCGTTTCGCCCAACAAAGAATTGATCCTGTTTTGAAGGCTTCTGATATGTTTCTGAAGCAGGAAATCACTTCTTTCAATGCTGTTGGGAAACTGTTCAACCAGCTTATTAAAGAAATCAGGATGCAGAAAAAGGATTTCTGAATCTTCAACCGCCTCTATATAATAAATGGATTTTTCATTGAAATAAAGACTGCTTCGGTCGGAAATCAGCCAGCTTTCAGGGGCAAACTGTATAATATGTTCTTTTCCGTTTTTATCAATAGAATACATCTTCAACAGCCCTTTTTCTACAAAGAATATATGCCGGCATATTTCGCCGTACTGAAGAAGAAACTGGTTTTTAGGTATTTTCTTCACTTCATAATGCAGGCTGCAGGTGTTCACATTTTGAAGGGGAACATTTAAAACTTTGGCTAAATAATCATTTATATTCTTCATGATACAATCTGGCTTAAAGAAATATCCTGATGTGAAGCGTTGTTTACAGGCTTTCCGTTCTCTACTACAATCAGCTGCGGACTTTCGTGTCTGATTTCAAAATCGGCTGCTATCTTATTGGAAACAGATCTGTGTGCCAACAGATCAAGGTAATATACATTGACAGGCTGATCTGAGCTTTCCACTTCTTTTTCAAAATTCTTCAGCACGGTTCTGCTGATAAAACAGCTTGTTGAATGTTTAAATATAGCAATCTTATTCTGAAAAGAATCTTCTATAGCTTTTGTAAGGTCTTCTTCAGACTCTATCTTTTTCCAGAATGATTTTTGGTCAGGGGTCTCATTTTTTCCACCGAATATTTTATCAAAAAAACTCATACATTAAATTGTTTTAGATGGTGATCAAGATGTTTATATTCCAAAAATGTCCAGTCTTTTTCAGTCATGTTTCCGAATAATCTGTGATGATCCGGCAGATTGTTTGTTTCACAAGCTTCCCGGAATTCCACCAGCGTTTTCAGCAGATTGGTTTTTGACTCATCAAAATCACACTCAAAATTAACGATTAGTTTTTGAAAAGTAGGCATGTTTCTGGGAATTCCATTATTGAAAACATACATTTCTGCTTTCGTGAAGATCCCTATTGTCTCATACAAGACATTGATATGGGGAAGTTCTACTTTTCTCAAAGCGACCTGAAGAACTAGATCACAATGCTTTAGCATTTGACATACGTCCATTTTCCCCCATTTCCCCGGGGAATTTTCAGACAACCTGGAAATTCTGTCTACAATTTCCTGATAATAGATAGGATTATTAAGACTCTTCCTTACCAACCTTTTTCTTTCTTCAGATTTTCAATATGAGCAAAATGATGATTACAATGCCAGACATATAATGCCAGACTGTCTCTTAAATTGTAATCTTTATTATGCTCCGGATGATGAAAAGTTCTCTCAAACTGTTTATTCGTAAGGCTTTTAAGCAGTACAACCCATCTTTGGTGTGTTCCTTTCAGCATTCTCATAGCCGGTTTTACAGGCATATGGAAACTGTCCTGAAGTTCAGCCCATTTGGCTTCATCATAAGGTTTTATAGTAGGGTTATCTTCAGTAAGAGCCAGTTTAAAACGTATAAAACTATTCATATGACTGTCAGAAAGGTGGTTTACAAGCTGCCTTACTGTCCAGCCTCCTTCTCTGTAAGGAGTATCTAATTGATCGTCCGTAAAATGTTCAATGAGATTTTTTAGCCTGCCGGGAAAGTCTTTGATCACTTTGATATAAGTATCCAATGTGGTATCACAGATGTTCTCGGGAGCTTCAAACGGGCCTATTGGAAACTTTTTTTTCTCTAAATCACTCATTGCTCAAGATTTTTAATTTTTTAAATATTGCGGATTTGTCCGATTATCGCCTGCTGGGATAATTTTTCGAATATCATTTTGTGTAAATTTATCAAAAATTCAAGAATCTAAAGTAAATAAAGCATTAATTGTACTTATAACAGTTTATAAAGCTAAATGTGCAACCCAAAAAAAAGCTTCAAGTCTGTAAAACTGAAGCCTTTGTTAGAGTAAATAAGCTATTAATATCCGTGTAAATCAATACCTTCTGTTCTTTGTAAGGGTACTTTTTTTCCCATTTTCTTCTGAATCACCCTGAAGTGCTGTAATTCATCATCTGTGAGAATACTAATTGCTGTTCCTTTCTCATTGGCACGCCCTGTTCTCCCAATACGGTGTATATAATCTAAAGGTGAGCGCGGCAATTCGTAATTGATCACACAGGGTAATGATTCAATATGAATTCCACGGCCAATCAGGTCCGTTGCTACCAAAATCTGAGCTCCGTTTACTTTAAACTCTTCCAGATTATTTCTGCGGGCACCCTGTGATTTTTGGCTGTGAATAGCCACTGCTTTAATTTTGTTCTTTTTAAGTTTTTCAACTAAATTATCCGCAGATCTTGTAGACGAGACAAAGATCAAAGCTTTTTCAACCTTTTTCTCTTTAATTAAATACCGTAAAAAAGGGCCTTTGTTTTCAGGAGAAACATGATATGCCAGCTGTTCGATATTATCAATTTCAACTTCTTCTTTTTTTATTTCGATAATGGTGGGGTTGATAGATAGACGTTCTTTCATTTCAGAAACCTTATCATTCAAAGTCGCTGAAAACAAAGTCGTTTGTTTCACCACAGGCATCATCGCAAAAAGCTTATTCATTTCTTCACCGAAGCCCAGCTGAAACATTTTATCTGCTTCATCAATTACCAAATGCTTAATCCCTGAAATACTCAATGCATTATGGTCAATTAAATCTAATAAACGTCCGGGAGTCGCAATAAGAACTTCTACACCGAACATTCCTTTCATCTGCGGATTGATAGAAACCCCTCCATACACAGCCATTGTACGAATCTCCCGTTTCAGATTTTCTGTAAAAGCTCTGAAAACTTCATCAATCTGAATGGCTAGTTCGCGGGTAGGAACCAATATTAAAACCTGAACATTACGGTCTTTTTTTACTTCCGAATTCTGTAATTTTTCTAAAATGGGCATGACAAAACAAGCCGTTTTTCCCGAACCTGTCTGTGCAATTCCCATCAGGTCTTTTCCCTGCAAAATAACAGGAACTGCCTGCTCTTGTATTGGGAATGGTTTTAAATACCCTAGTTTGTTAACAGAACGAATAATATTGTGTGATAATCCTAACGATTCAAATGACATAAAAATACTTATTTGCTGCAAAGATAAGCTATTGATATTTGGTTTGTCTCCCAAAATCAATTACTCTGTAAACAAAGTTTGATTATTTTAATGGCTGAGCTCCACATTCTATCAGTCCAAAAAAATTATTTTGCCGATTTGTCCGATAATTCGGTTTTGGACAAATTTTTGAGGATTAGTTTTGTAAATTTATCAAAAATTCGAGAAATCAAAATATGAAAAAAGCGTTAATAATAGTCGAT
>JASLCD010000322.1 GCA_030146295.1 Chryseobacterium sp. | reverse complement strand
TACCCTAATCAGGATGGATTTGGTTGGACGAATGGAGTGTATTTACAATTACAACAAAACTGAAACTAACAATAAAAATAAGGCTATGAAAAAAAAATCAATCTTTTTAATCGCCGCAACAGCTACGTTATATTTTAATAATGCTTATGCCCAGGAAACTCCGCAGGATTCTGCAAAAGTTTCTTCTATCGATCAGATTGTCATCACAGGAAACTCAAATCCAAAGAAAAAAATAGAATCCAGTACAGCGATTTCCACATTCAGTGCCAAGGAAATCCAGAAGCAGAATCCGATCAGTGCTGCTGCTTTATTGCAAAGGGTTCCCGGATTTGCGGTGGAAACTTCAGGAGGTGAAGTGGGAAATAACCTTTTTGCAAGAGGAATTCCTTCTGCAGGAGCTTACGAATTTGTTCAGGTACAGGAAGATGGTCTTCCGGTTTTTGAAGATGGTGCCCTTCAGTTTGCCAATGCAGATAATTTTTTCCGTGTAGATAATACCGTAGGTCGTATGGAAGCTTTGAGAGGAGGCTCCGGCTCTATTTTTGCGACCAATTCTCCTGGTGGTCTTATCAACTTTATTACGAGAGAAGGAACTAATGATTTCAGAGGGACGGCAAAACTGGAAACAAGTACCTATGGATTGATGCGTACCGATGTGAATGTTGGGGGAGCTTTGGTTCAGGATAAATTGTTTTTCAATGTAGGAGGTTTCTACAGAACAGATGACGGGATCAGAAAAACAGGTTTCAAAGCGAATAACGGCGGACAAATCAGAATGAATCTGAAATACGTCTTTGATAAAGGCTATGTAAAAGTATATTACAAAAAACTGGATGACAGAAATACTTTCTTCCTTCCTATTCCTTTGGTACAAAATGGTAACAAGCTGAAAGGATTCCAGAATTTTGACCCTAATTACGGAACATATAGTTACAGAGCAATCAGCCAGCTGAATATCCCACAGGCAGGAGGCGGATTTTTCAACAGAAATCTTGAAGACGGAATTCATCCGAAAGTAGATGTATTAGGAGCTGAGTTTAAATATGATCTTGGACACAATTTCAGCGTTTTAAACAAGACCAGATACACCAATATCAATATGAACTATACAGGGATTTTCCCTGCAGGAGGTCCGCAGACGATGGCAGAGTTTGCTAAAAGCAGCGGAATTGCCGGCAACAATTATCAGTATTCATTGGTGAGCAACGGAGCGGTGGTTAATCCTGAATATGTACAGAAACTGGGATTCTGGGCGATTGATAAGCAGATGAACAACTTTGTGAATGATTTGCAGTTCAATTATAAATTTAATCAAGGAAATGTTACAGCAGGTTTTTATAAATCCAATTGGAAATCGCACCAATACTGGAACTGGAGTAATATTCTGACTACAGCAACAGACAGACCGGAATTGCTGAATCTTGTAGATACTTCATTGAGCCCTTCAGATGTCGGATATTCCAAAACATACAACGGAGTTACCAACATGACGTTCTTACAGAGAGATACCCAGACTCAGGGAAGTTTAAACGACCTTTATGTAAATCTGGATTATAATATTACTGATGCTTTAAGTGTGAATGGAGGTCTTCGTTACAGCCATGATTATTATAAAGGAAATTTTGCCAATACCACAAATTCTAATTTAAATAACTCAGGGCTGACTACAGATGGAACTCATGGTTTCAACACCACTACTGCCGATGATAATATGAGTGTATTGGGAAATAAATATACCTATTGGAATTATAATGTAGATAAAGTTTCTTTTACATTAGCTGCGAATTATAAAATCAACAGAGAAAATGCTGTGTATGCACGATTCTCCAATGGTTTCAGATCTCCAAATGAAGAAGCCTACTACAACTATTTTTCCAACCCAAATCCTGATAAACCTTTAAAATCAGTAACAACCAATCAGCTGGAAGTAGGATATAAATATTACTCGCGTACTTTTGATGTAGCAGTAATTCCTTTCTATTCCACCTTGAAAAATCTTTCATTTACAGATATCTTCTCTGATGGGAAATCTGAAAATACCTTTGCCAATACCAAAAACTATGGAGTTGAATTAGAAGGTTCTGCCCGCCTATTCAATAATATTTTGGAGATTACTTTCAACGGAACCATTCAGAATCCTAAGTATAAAAACCTTGAAACCGGAAGTCTTCTTGAAGGAAATGTAGTAAGAAGAATGCCGAAGATTTATTTTAATATTTCACCGGCTGTTAATATTACAAAGTCATGGAGAACTTATGTAAGCATGAATTATTATGGAAAGCGTTTCCAGGATGAGCTGAATGTACAAACCTTACCTTCTTTCACAGAATTCGGAGCAGGAATGTCTTATCAGTTAGGAAAAATACGTTTTGCAGTTGATGGTACCAATATCTTTAATACAATTGGTATTACAGAAGGAGATCCAAGAGCAGGATCACCCAATGGAGACGGAATCATCATGGCAAGGCCTATTATGGGAGCTGCTGCCAGAGCGTCAATCACATTGGATTTCTAAATTCTATTTTTTTATAATAACAAAACCGTCAGTATTTTCGACGGTTTTGTATTTTTTATTTTTATGTTCTCCCGCAGATTAAGCAGATTCTGGCAATTGAGATGGTAAAGGAAAATATCTGCTCAATCTGTGGGAGTTTTTATCATCAAAATCATAAGAGTTGATAGAAACAGTTTAATAACTCTATTCCTAAGAAACTCTCAAATTTATTTATTTCAAAAACGGATTATATTGCTTTTCAAAACCGATTGACGTAGGATTTCCATGCCCGGAAAAAACCTGCGTATCATTGTCTAAAATGAAAAGCTTTGACTTGATCCCACCGATCAGCTGATCATAATTTCCTTTGTATAAATCTGTTCTTCCGATACTGCCTTCAAAAAGGACATCTCCGGAGATCATGAATTTCTGGTTTTCATGATGATAAACAACACTTCCGGGAGAGTGCCCCGGAACATGGTAAATTTTAAATTTTTCACCATCCAGCTCCAGCTCGTCTCCTTCCTTTATATATTCTACATCTACTTGTACAGGATCTATCTGCATTCCAAATCTCATCCCGCTTGCCTGAAGCATATTCAGGACCTCCTGATCTTCTTCATGCATGGTTACAGGTACTTTGAATGTATCAAAAGCCCATTGAAGCCCCAATACATGGTCAATATGTGCATGGGTAAGAAGAATTTTCTGAATTTTCAGTCCGTTTTCCGTAATGAAACTGTCTATAGCCTGAGTTTCCTGTCCTTTCATATTTCCCGGATCAATTAACCAAGCGTTTTTATTCTCGTTATAGATGATGTAAGTGTTTTCGCTTGCAAAGTTGAATACGAAACCTTGAATCTGAAGCATATCTGAATATTTTTTATTCAAAAATACGATATTATTAAGAAAATGGCTATTTTTCGTTATCTTCGTCATAATGAAAA
>JASLCD010000486.1 GCA_030146295.1 Chryseobacterium sp. | reverse complement strand
CGCCGCTCTTCTCCATTGAGGAAAAGTCGTAGTAGAACTTGCGCATCTCGGCCACGCACTTCTCGCGCACCGCCGGCGGCATCGCGTTGATCTCGGCCATCACGCCCACGAAGTCGGTCGGGATCGACTCGAACCAGCGCCGGAACCAGGCCAGGCCGCGCTCGTAGTTGCCCGAGCGACGCGGCTTGGTGAAGCGCACGCCGGCCTTGGCCGCGAACGGGTTGAACTTGGACATCGAGGACTGGAACTCGATCACGCGCGATCCACTCATGCGCATCATGAGGTTCTGCATCCGGTAGGCGATGCCGGCGCCCCGGAACATGGTGTCGAGCACCAGGCGCGAGTTCATGCAGGCGTTCGCGTTGATCCACTCGGCGCGGTACTTGTTGATCAGCTTGGTGTCGCGGCCGCCGACGTTCGGGCGCAGGTGCGTGAACAGCTCGTTGCGGCCCGACAGCAGCATCCGGGGCACGGTGAACACGCCGACGCCGATCGTCTGCCCTTGCAGCACGCAGCGGAAGATCCGTGGGCCGATGCCCAGGTTCTCGGCCTTGTAGTGCAGCTCGTGCAGGAGATCCCAGTCGTCCTTGGTGCCGCGCTCGACGTAGATCTCCGGCAGCAGGGACAGCGTGTGCCTGGCCGGTACTTCGCAGCGCTCGACCAGGACGTCCTGGTTGTCGACGGTGATCACCACGTCACCATTTCAAGGAAACGGTCGACCGCGCGACGGCCCTGCCCGATCCACAGGCACAGGACGATGGTCAAGACGGCGATCGCGATGGGTACACCCCAGACGAAGCGCCAAAGCCACAGGAAGTTCTCGCGCATCAGCGGGCCTTCTTCATCAATCGTTGCAGGTAGGCGGGCACGGGCGCGCGCCGGCGGCCCAAGCCCCACCCTTCGGAGTAGGGGTTGAGCGGCATCAGGCGACCACCATCCAGTCCTCGGCGAAGATGTCGGTCTGGCCCGCGAGCCACGGCACCACCTGGTCGTCCGCCGTCTTCATGTAGGCGTACGGCAGGGTCATCTTGCTGCCGGCGTCGGGCACCTGCTTGGCGATCCACATGCCCTTGCCGTTCCAGCCCGAGCGCGCCACGCGCTTGCCCTGGTTCATGTAGCGGATCGCGGCGCCGAAGCTGAAGACGGCGGGCGTGCCGTCGTAGCCAGGCGGCGTTTCACAGAGGTCGGTCTTCACGTACATCACTTGCCTTTCTTGATCGGAGGGAGCTGGGTGCCGGACTCGCGCAACGGGCGCTTGGTCGCGCCGATGTCCAGGGGCTTGCCCTGCTTCTCGTTGAGCTTCTTGGCGACGTCTGCGGGCGATTGGGGCGCGTCCTTGGGCTTCATGCCACTGCTCCCTGCAAGCCGTATCCGGTGACGGTCGCGCCGGCGGTGGGCGGCTCGTCGTCATCGTCGTCTCGGAACAGGCCCGTGACGGCCGTGATCCAGAAGGACCAGGCCACGACCTGGATGTTCCACCACTGCTT
Organism: Chryseobacterium sp.; assembly: GCA_030146295.1. Lineage (GTDB taxonomy): Bacteria > Bacteroidota > Bacteroidia > Flavobacteriales > Weeksellaceae > Chryseobacterium. The sequence continues at coordinate 1,354 of JASLCD010000486.1, read as the reverse complement.
GAGCTTGTCCGGCATCACAGACCCCACTCGGCGAGCTTGGCTTCGGCTTCGCCGCGCGTCATGCCGCCCATGAAGCGAGTGATCTCCTCGCCGGCGGCGTCGACGTGCAGCAGCGTGGGCACGTTGCGGACCTTGTACTTCTGGATGGTCGCGACGTTGGCCGGCTCGGGCGTCGCCTCGCAGATGCGGAAGTTGAGCTGGCGCTCGGCCGCGATGTCCAGCAGGATCGGCTTGAGGGCCTTGCAGGGGGCGCAGCCAGGCGCCGTGATCAGGATCAGTTCAGTGGTCATTCGGTTTCCTTCGGAGTGACGACCAGTTGGATCTTTTCGCGGTAGCGCTTGAGGATCTTCAGGTCGGGCGCGAGGTCGTCCACCATGTCCGTGTGGGTGGTGGCGACCAGCAGGGTTGCGCCATTGGCGCGGGCGGTTTTCTGGAGGGTCGCGGCGATCACCTTGGCGGTCGTGCGGTCGAGCACGGCCAGGAATTCGTCGGCGACCCAGACCTGCGCACCGCTCTCGATCACCTTGGCGAGGCGGAAGCGGTAGCGCTGGCCGTCGGACAGCTCCGCAGGCTTGCGGATGTAGAGGTAGGCGTCGTTCAGGCCCGCGAGCGACATCAGGCGCAGCGCGTCGTTCATGTCGGTGCCGATCTGGTCGATCAGCGGTCGGTCCTGGAACTGGACGCCGTCGATGTTCGCGACCTTCAGGCCGCCGGCGCTCATCTGCTTGGCCAGCTCGACGAGAACGGTGGACTTGCCCGAGCCGGACTGGCCCGTGATGTAGACCACGTCGCCCTGCTCGATCTCCAGGGCCTGGTTGTCGAACACCACGAACTCCTTGTCGTCCAGACCCAGCCCGAAGGCTTCGGCGATCTCGAGGACGCGGTCCGAGCGCTCGACCTCCGTGTGGAAGCGCTTGTCGATGATGTAGGTGGTCATCAGAAGCTGTCCGGCTTGGCCACGGCGCGCGTGAGGCTCATGAAGCCCTTTTGCAGGTCGGTGATGCCGATGGCGGCCCAGCGCTGATCGGCGCTCGAGAAGGCGCGCACCTCGTCGACCAGGGCCTGGATGCTGGCCGCGTGGTCCTTGATGCGGTTGATCAGCGCCAGCTCCTCGGTGGAGAGCGAGCGGTAGCCGCGAATGGGCGTGACTGGGGTGGCTTGATTGGTCATGAGTGACTTATGCAGTTGCGGGCGATTGGCCGCCCAGGATCGAGCGGATGAAGCTCACGAAGGCGTCGGCGCCGGTGAGGCCGGTCTCGGCCTCGATCTGGGCCATGAAGCGCGCGACGTGGCGCTCGTCCTTGCCCTTGAACACCTTGAAGCCCAGGGCCTTCTCCGCGCGCACGTCGCGCTC
>JASLCD010000309.1 GCA_030146295.1 Chryseobacterium sp. | reverse complement strand
TCATACTGCAAATATAAGCATAATTACTTATAAATAAAAAATATAAGCAGAAACACTTATAGATATTAATTATTAGTGAATCTGCTTATATCGATTATATAGTAACCATAAGGTTTTTAAGCCTTTAACAAAAAATGCAAAATTATGAAAATGTAAAAAAACCATATAAATTTTGTTATTACGTTTACTTTAACTCTACATTTTTCACTTGAGCAAAGCGAAAAAATAAACCTAACAGGTTTTAAAAACCTGTTAGGTTTGGCTTACAGTATTTGAATCTGATTTTATTTACTTTTTAATAAACTGATGTGCTTTCTCATCAAGCTTTAAGAAATACAATCCTGTTGGAATTCCCTGCACCGAAATACTTTTCTTATTTCTGAACGGATCTTTCTCTTTGTAGATCACCTTTCCTGAAAGATCTATAATCTGGGCTGTTTTTACCTTTTCTATTCCTCCGCTTACATAAAGATTGTCATAAACGGGGTTTGGATATATTTTAAATTCATTATCGGCAGCAATCAGCTCTGCAGTAGATAAAGTAGCTCCCAGATTCTGGCAGTAATTAGCCGGATAAGAATCCCATTCACTGATATTGAAGGTATCTACAGGTCTGCTTACCGTACTTTTTCTATATAAAGAAACATTTCCGTTATTATTGGTGGTATATTTTACACCGATAGCATCTATAGTAACCGTCTTGTTATAAGCAAGCTCCACGTAGTTTTGTCCTGCAAACAACATCGGGTCAGAAGCCGTTACAAACCTTGCCTGATCATTGGTATAGCATGACAAAGTAGCTTTTGGATTCAAAATAACAAAAGTTTCATTGTTTCCTACCTTACCTTCCAGTTCATACGTATCTCCGCTGTAGATGGCTCCAGACGAATTATTTTTAAACTGAATATTGATTCTGTAATTGTTTAAATTAACTTCATGTCCCGTTTTATTAACAATTTCCAGAGCATTATTCTTAATAACATCTGTATTGGTTCCTGATATATACTTTGTAATCATAAGATCCGGAGCATACGAATCCGAAGCAATCGTTGAAGTGGTAACCGTATTACTGAAAGGAGATTCCAGATAGGCTTTATCAAAAGCTTTCACTGTAAAAGTATATGTTGTTGAGGGAGTCAGGTGGTCTATACTGATTGAAGTTCCCTTTGTAACAGCTACAGGCGTTGTTGAGCCATTCATATACACCCTGTAACCTAAAACATCAGCATCAGCAGAAGCTGTCCAGTTTAGATTCACAAAATAGGCATTTTGCTGCGATGAAACCAGAGATCCCGGAGCTGCCGGAGCAATATTATCCGGAGTTTCAGACCAGATGAGATCAATCCATTCAGGATGATCAATAAATGGATTTCTGTTTTTTTGTATTGCATAGATGGCATTATTTCTGTCAATCTCTCTTTGCGAAACAGGATCTGCAGCACTCCACTGCTTCAGCATAGCAACGTATGGAAGATCCACAGCCCTTTCTTCCGTTCCGTCAAGCGGACACTGATCGGTAGCTGGTGTAATGTTTGACGATGCACTGTAAGCCGTATTGAAAGAACCTAATTTCCCCTCGTATCTTACCGCAAAATACAGCAAAGTTCTCGCAATATCACCCTTGAACTCATTAATAGGCTCATAAACCCTTCCTGTATAAGGATAATTTGGAATGGCTGCATTAGACATCCTTGAAGTGTTGCTGAAAATATAGTGATTCGTACTGTTTCCTATTCCATAAGGATAATTATTCCTGAGTTGGTTAATCCTGGCATCCGCCGGAATAATAAAATTCAGATCCGAATACATCGGATAATCACTGATTGACGAACTTGTGCTGAAAGTACTCTGTGGCATCATATGCTCTCTGTTGTACCCCAACCCTTCCGAACCTGCGGTACCTGTCATCTGATCTACCGTATATTCATAAGCATCCGGCCCTGAAGGAATTTCAGAATAAATATCCAGCAAATATTGTGTATTGGAAGCGTCGTGATCATAATATTTATCAAGATCAGTCTGGCCATAATACGCTTTAAGGTCGTCATAATGCCAGTTGATCATTTTGTTCGAAATAATATCGTGAAGTTTCGATTTCAGGGCATACCCCGTCAATCCAGCTGTTCCGTTATAATATCCGGCAGGGGCCTGCGCAGAAAAATAAGAGGAAATTAAAATAATAGGAAATAGAATTTTTTTCATGCCTTAAAAATTGGGGGACTAAAATAGTGAAATAAAAAATGTAAAAGACTGAAAGTTTTATTAAGAAAGTATTAATTCACGAAATATAAAAAATTGAAAATTAAATGAATTACCCTTTAAATGGTACGAATAAAATAATTTGTTTTAGCATTCCGTCAATTTGGTTATCTTTGGGAACTAACTATTATTATATGAATACAGAGACTATTGACAACATCAAAATGATAGCGGAGACGGCTAGAGAATTTGCAGAAAAGAACATCAGACCAAACATTATGGAATGGGATGAAAGCCAGACTTTTCCAAAAGACTTATTCCACCAGTTAGGTGAGATGGGTTTTATGGGAATTGTTGTTCCTGAACAGTATGGAGGTTCCGGCTTAGGATACCATGAGTATGTTACTATTCTGGATGAAATTTCTCAGGTTGACCCATCTATTGGTCTTTCTGTAGCAGCACACAACTCACTTTGCACCAACCATATCTATGAATTTGGAAATGAAGAACAGAGACACAAATGGCTTCCTCAGCTGGCTTCCGGAAAGGTAATCGGAGCTTGGGGGCTTACAGAACACAATACAGGTTCAGATTCAGGAGGCATGTCTACTACTGCGGTAAAAGATGGTGATGAATGGATCATCAATGGAGCTAAAAACTTCATTACCCACGCTATTTCTGGAGACATTGCTGTAGTAATGACAAGAACAGGAGAAATAGGTGCTAAGAATAACTCTACAGCTTTTGTTTTAGAAAAAGGAATGCCTGGGTTTACTTCCGGGAAAAAAGAAAATAAATTAGGAATGCGTGCTTCCGAAACAGCAGAATTAATCTTTGACAATGTACGCGTACCGGATTCTCACCGTTTAGGTGAAGTAGGTGAAGGTTTCAAGCAGGCTATGAAAGTGTTGGATGGTGGTAGAATTTCTATTGCTGCACTAAGCTTAGGGACTGCAAGAGGAGCTTACAAAGCTGCTTTGAAATATGCAAAAGAAAGACATCAGTTCGGAAAGCCAATTTCAGATTTCCAGGCAATCAACTTTATGTTAGCAGATATGGCAACAGAAATTGATGCTGCTGAGCTTCTTATCCAAAGAGCCTCTACCTTGAAAAACGCAAAACAAAAAATGACAAAAGAAGGAGCTATGGCTAAACTCTATGCTTCTGAAGCTTGTGTAAGAATTTCTAATAATGCAGTTCAGATTTTCGGAGGATACGGTTATACAAAAGACTTCCCGGCTGAAAAGTTCTATAGAGATTCTAAACTTTGCACAATAGGCGAAGGAACTTCTGAAATCCAGAGACTGGTTATCGGAAGAGATATCACAAAGTAGGCTTAATTTTTAAAACATATACAAATGATTAAACAGGCACTTTTGGGTGAATTCATGCATGAAGCTGAAAACACCAGAAAAATTTTACAGGCAATCCCTGACAGCGCACTGGACTGGAAACCGTCTGAAATAAACTGGACAACCGGTCAGCTGGCCTCTCACATTGCTGAAGTATACAATTGGTACGAACCCACTTTCAATCAGGATACTTTTGATATGGGCGCGTACAGGTACGACAAAGGAGATATTACCAAAACGGAAAATATTCTAGCAAAATTTGAAGAAAATGTTGCCAACGCACAGAAGGTTTTAGAAAACTCGGACGAAAGCACTTATTTTAATGAGTGGAAAATGGAAATGGACGGAAATATACTTTTCCCTCCCTCTCCGAAAATCCAAGTGGTAAGAGGCTTTCTTTGTAATCATTTGTACCATCACAGAGGCGAACTGGTTGTTTATTTAAGATCAACCGGAAACAAAGTTCCCGGACTTTACGGCCCCACTGCTGATGATAAAATGTAATTGAAATTAGTTATAATACATCAATAAAAATGACATATGCCGGAGCATATGTCATTTTTCTTTTAAAGAAGGGCTTTTTCAATTATATTCAATGTATCGCATAATACATTATGTTCAACGTCTAAATTTTTCTTAAAAAATTTTGTTTTTAATAATGTATTTTTTATTAGCTTTGATATTCCACAATCAAATTTAATATTTAATATGAAAAAACAATTAACGCTGATTGGAATGCTCCTTATCTCGGGTATTTCTTTCGCACAGACTGACCGTCTTTGGTCTGAAGGTTCCAGAAAAACTTCATCAGAGGTTTTTGAAAACAAAACCAGCATCAGCAATCCTAAGGTTTACAACCTGGACATCAACGGATTGAAAAATGTTTTGGCAAGAGCTCCCAAAAGACTGGCTGTAGGCGAAAAATCAGAACTCATCATCTCTTTTCCAAATTCTGAGGGCAGAATGGAAAATTTTAAAGTGAGGGAGAATTCCAATTTTGCCCCTGAACTGGCAGCAAAATATCCGGATATCAAATCCTATGTAGGACAAGGTCTGGATGATCCTAATTCCACAGTCTATTTCAGTGTTTCTCCACTTGGACTGTCATCAATGGAAATCTACGGCGATAAATCTGCTGTATTCATTGAACCTTACACCAAAGATCTTTCCACTTATGTAGTGTACAGAAAGTCTGACAAAAAAGATGATCTTAACAAGTTTGAATGTACTGTAGTAGATGCTGCGCAGAAAGGAGTTTCCAACTCTGCTCTTGCGGCAAGACCTAACGCTGATGATTCCAAACTAAGAACATTCCGACTAGCCTTATCCTGTACCGGAGAATACACCACTTATTTCGGGGGTACAAAAGCTCAGGCTTTAGCTGCAATGAACACGACTATGACCCGTGTAAACGGTGTTTTTGAAAAAGACTTTGCAGCAAGAATGGTTCTGATCGCCAATAATGATGCCGTAATCTATACCAATGCTTCTACAGACCCTTATTCCGCAGCTTCCGGAATGAGCAGCTGGAATTCTCAGCTGCAAAGTACTTTAACGTCTGTAATTGGTGAAGCCAACTACGATATCGGGCACTTGTTCGGAGCTTCAGGAGGAGGCGGAAACGCAGGATGTATCGGCTGTATCTGTACAAACGGATCCAAAGGAAGCGGATATACTTCCCCGGCAGATGCTATCCCTTCAGGAGATAATTTTGATATCGACTATGTGGCTCACGAAATGGGACATCAGTTTGGAGGAAACCATACATTCTCTATGAATAATGAAGGAACAGGAGCTAATATGGAACCGGGCTCAGGGTCAACAATCATGGGGTATGCAGGAATTACCAGCCAGGATATCCAACCGCATTCTGATGCATTTTTCCATGCAATAAGCATTCAGCAGATCACCAATAACATTAAAGCTAAAACGTGTTCTGTCAATACAAATACAGGAAATTCAATTCCCACAGCCAATGCAGGCTTAGACTATACAATTCCAAAAGGAACTCCATTTGTACTGACAGGTACAGGAACGGATGCCGACGGAGATTCTTTAACATACATCTGGGAACAAATGGACAATGCTTCTTCATCTCAAACAGGAGCAAGCTCAGCCGCCAGTGCAACAAAAGCTTCAGGGCCGAACTTCAGATCATGGGTTCCAACAACCTCTCCTGCAAGATATTTCCCAAGAATGGCTTCTATATTAACAGGTGCAACTACTACAGCCGGATCTGAGATCACAGTAGAAGCACTTTCTTCAGTAGCCAGAACATTAAACTTCAGATTTACCGTTCGTGATAACAAAGCTGGAGGCTCAGGAAACAATTCTGATGATGCTGTAATTACAGTTAACTCAACCGCAGGTCCATTCCTTGTAACATCACAAAACTCAGCAACTACCTATGCAGGAGGAAGCTCTCAAACCATTACATGGGATGTAGCAGGAACCACAGCAAACGGAGTAAATACAGCCAATGTAGATATCCTTTGGTCTACAGACAGCGGAAATACATGGACTACCCTATTAGCAGGAACTCCGAATGACGGATCACAGGCAGTGACTATTCCTAATTCTACCACAACTACAGGAAGAATTATGGTAAAAGGATCAAACCACATTTTCTTTGATGTTAACAATGCTAACATTTCTGTAAATGCAGGTTCCGGAACTCCTGATACCGTCGCTCCTACAGCTCCTACCCTTGCAGCTTCAGGAACTACTGCTACAACCACCAACCTTTCTTGGTCAGGTGCTACTGATAATGTAGGTGTAACAGGATATGATGTATATCAGGGAGCTTCATTAATAGGTTCTACGGCTTCTACTACCTATACTGTAACAGGACTTACTCCATCAACAACGTATTCTTTCTCTGTGAAAGCAAAAGATGCGGCAGGAAATGCTTCTGTTTCCAGCAATACAGTAAGTGTTACCACTCTTGCAGGAGGAACCGTTTCATATTGCTCTTCTTCAGCATCCAACACCGCTGATGAAAGAATTGGAAATGTAACATTCGGATCTATTAATAATACTTCTACAGGAACGGCAGGTTATGAAAACTTCACTTCAGTTTCTACTAATGTAACCAGAGGAAGTGCTTATACAATTTCCATTACTCCGGTTTGGACATCAACAAAATATAGCGAAGCATATGCTGTTTATATTGACTACAACGGTGATGGAGACTTTACAGACAGTGGAGAATTAGCATGGACGAAAGCAGGATCTACAACAAGCCCTGTTACCGGATCTATCACCATTCCATCTACTGCAACTGTTGGGGCAACAAGAATGAGAGTGATGATGAAATACAGTTCAATCCCTACTTCATCATGTGAAGCTTTCACCTATGGCCAGGTTGAAGATTATACTCTTAATATCGTTTCTTCAGGAAAAGGGGATCTTCAGAATACTAAAGATCTGATCACAGATATTAAGCTTTATCCAAACCCTGCCAGAGATGTAATTTATATTTCCAATACCACTTCAGAAGACTATAAAATTTTTGATATGGGTGGAAAATTAATTGACTCAGGAAAACTTCAAAGAGGTTCTGTGAATGTAGGCAACCTGATCAAAGGTGCTTATATGCTTCAGATTGGAGAATCAACTAAAAGATTTATTAAAAATTAATTAATAGCTTTTAAAATTAAACGATGTGAAAAAACTGCTCCTTAGGGGGCAGTTTTATTTTTTTAAAATGTAAAATATTATATCAAATACATTTATGATTGTAATTAATTTCATAAAAATATTTTATTTAAAATAAAATAACTAGTATTTAAGTTTTTTGATTTAAATTTATCGCACAATACTATTCTTTTATTGTACCGTTTACCCAGTTTGTATTTAAGGGAGCTCCGAAGTCGTTTTTTAACGTCTGGTACAGGTGCTTCTTTCGCCCTTATTTTTGGCAGGATTGCTTTTTCAACAATCTGATGCCACAAAAGCTGTTATTAAATCAAATCCTGATCATCAATTTTTATTGGCCGGGAAAGCATTCTACAATTCATATCAGTATTCCACTTAAGATTTTGTAAATAAAATGATGTTTCAAAAAAGGTAGCCCCCTCTAATACCTCCTGATTTTAAAAATAATTTAAAATTTTTTATATGAAACATTTATTTAAGTACCTCTTTTTTTTAACGATTACTTCGTTCTCAATTGCCTGTAATTCGGATAGAGATGATGATGTAATTGATTCCAATCCGGATGTCACCACGGTATTCTACAAAAACGCGGATGAACTGGCAGCAACTTATGACACCAACAATACGGTAAGCCAAACCATTAGAAATCAAGCTTACGACCTTTACAAGCGAGGTAAATGGAGTGAACTGGAATCACTTTTTAAGGCTAATAATTTAAATGGCGGATGGCCACCTGCCAACGGAGGTTACAATATCGTAGACGATGTTCCTTTACAGGTCGGGCAGAAATTTGACAGATACAGCGGAGCTGTAGGCAACTACAGCGGAACAGGTGTTCCAACTTTAGGAGGAAGTTTTACAAGTCCTATCATCAACGGATACACCTATACGTTTACCCAAAGAGCATTAAATCAGGCTGAAGACAAGTACGATTTCTATTATGAGATTGATGTCCTGAACAATTCAATGCAGTTTAAAACTCAGACTGCAGACATTATTCCTTGGTTTAGCCAGGCTGGAAAAGGAAAACAAACCATGTGGAAAATTCCAATTGATATCAACACCGGTTATCAGAAAACATGGAATAAGCTTGCAGAAGAAGGCTACATCAAAGTTACCATTAAGAAAAGTCCAAGCGGAAAATATCCTAACTTAGTAGGCACAGTTATTCAGCCATAAAAAATTCAGATGTATTCAATATCAAAGAAAATAAGCATTATTAAAAAAGCATCTATTGCAAAAAGTACTTTCATAAATGACGAGGCCGTCCCCTCTGCAATCACCACTTTTACCTGCTGTAGCTGCGGTCACGAAAATACTGTAGAAATAAAACCCTACGAATCAGGATTTGCAATATTTCAGCTATACAACGAAGCCAAAATTTTATCCAAAAGTGAATTGCTAAAACATGGAATGGTAAGCGAGACTTCTCAAAGAATGATGCACCTCGGAGAATTGACTGTTAATGATCAGCCAACATTGTACTTTGGCACCGATTGTTTATCGTGTCATTCACAATACATTGGCGTATTTAGCTATGGGGAAAAACAGCCGGGATTAACGATCCTAAGTATCTCTGGCTTATGGAAGTATGAATAATTGAAATCATTTATACCTAATACAGAAAAGTCCGCAACTTTCAGGTTGTGGACTTTTTCTTATTTTAGCAAACAAACTAATCCTATTCATTAACCATGGAAACATTTCTAAAATGAAAAAAACAACCTTATTTCTTTTCGTGCTGTTCTTTGAGTCAGCATTTTCACAAAAAACACTTGCTAAATATCCTGATGGCCAGTTTCCTTACCAGGGAGGTTCCCTCCAGTTATTCTCAGAAATGCAGAACTATTTCCTGAAAAGCGGTTCGACGCCATGTGATAAAAATGAAATGTATTTTGTAAGCCTGAAGATTGATGAGAATGGCAAACCTTCGTTGATAAAGAAAAAAAGTGATGAAAAGAGTATAGAAAAAAACAAATGCGCTTTCAATCTTGCTGTCAAATCTTTGGGGAGTCTAAAAAACTGGCAGCCTGCAGAACAAGACGGGAAAAAAGTGGCTGCTTATTTTGATTTTCCATTTCAACCCAACAATTTTTTTGACAATTACAAATCCGATTATGATATTGCTAAAGCATATCAGTCTGCTGCCATTCCGGGAGGAGTAGGTGCATTTAGAAGAGACGCACGTGAGAGCTTAAGAAATTATCTTGACTGGGATTCTTACAGTCCTCAAGGAACATTTATCATATCCTTTGCCATAGATACAGACGGAGAAATCACCAATGTAGATATTGAACCTAAAGTAGAGAACAATAAAGTTCTTCTTGAAGATATAAAATTTGCTTTAAAAAAAATAAAAGGAAAATGGACTCCTGCAAAAACTAATGGAGTACCAGTAAGATCATGGTTTAGAATACCTATTAACTTTAACACCATAGACTAAGGCCAAAACATGAAACAGCCTGCGTTTTTTGGTTTTATATTTTGCTCTCGTACATTTCACATTTTACAAATCGTTTTCTATCTTTGTGGGAAATAAAAAAATTCATGGATAAAATTGATAGTCTGAACCAAGTAGCAGAATTCCATACTACTTTCAAAGCCCCTATTT
>JASLCD010000307.1 GCA_030146295.1 Chryseobacterium sp. | reverse complement strand
CAGCGTAGGGAAAAGTAGATGACTTTTGCTGTACATTCTATTGTACAATAATGGCCATTCCTAAAGTATATTTAAAATATTAGGAATGGAACTTATTATCAACCACACCCGAAAAACATTTGATGTACTTCCTGAAAACCTGGAAGCATTATTGGCTATGGAGTTACCCGGAAAGAAAAAAGGTATTGCTGTAGCTGTCAACAATCGCATTATTCCCCTGACATTCTGGGCGGAAACCATCCTTCACAACAACGATTCAGTTTTAATCATTACTGCCACTCAGGGCGGTTAATTCTCATATTTAATACCAATACTTATGGCTCACTCCATTACATGTTCGCCATTTCCGAACTCAAAGAAAATCTATGTTGAAGGAACAATTCATCCTATCAATGTAGCAATGCGTGAAATACAGCTTAGCCCCACCAAACTTACAAATGGGGGCTTTGAACATAATGCTCCGGTAACCATTTATGATACTTCAGGGCCTTATACCGATGAAAATGCAGTTATTGACATTCAGAAAGGGCTTCCAAGAATCAGAGAACAATGGATTCTGGATAGAAAGGATGTAAATATCCTGGAAGGAATTACCTCAGAATACGGAAAAGCCCGTTTAGCAGATCCGCGTCTTGATGAATTGAGGTTTTCTTACGATCATAAACCTAAAGTTGCACAGGAAGGAAAAGAGCTTACCCAGCTTTATTATGCAAAACAGGGAATCATCACTCCGGAAATGGAATATATAGCGATCCGGGAGAATCAAAGAATAGAACAGCTTGACTCCGTATCAAAAGAAATGGCTTTCCAGCATAAAGGACACAGTTTTGGAGCCAATACTCCAAAAAATAAGATCACTCCGGAATTTGTGAGAGATGAAATTGCTGCAGGAAGAGCTATTATTCCCAACAACATCAACCACCCGGAGAGTGAGCCAATGATTATCGGAAGAAATTTCCTGGTGAAAATTAATGCCAATATCGGAAACAGTGCTGTTTCATCCAGTATTGAGGAAGAAGTAGAAAAAGCGGTATGGGCATGCCGATGGGGAGCGGATACCATTATGGATCTTTCAACCGGGAAGAATATTCACGAAACAAGAGAATGGATCATCAGAAACAGCCCCGTTCCGATTGGTACCGTTCCTATTTATCAGGCTCTGGAAAAAGTAAAAGGAGTTCCCGAAGATCTTACTTGGGAAATTTTCAGAGATACTCTGATTGAGCAGGCAGAGCAGGGAGTTTCCTATTTCACGATTCATGCAGGAGTGTTATTGAGATACATCCATCTCACAGCGAACAGAGTAACCGGAATTGTTTCCAGAGGAGGATCCATCATGGCAAAATGGTGCCTGTTCCATCATAAGGAAAGCTTCTTATACACTCATTTTGAGGAAATTTGCGAGATCATGAAAAAGTATGATGTAGCATTCTCTCTTGGAGATGGCCTTCGTCCGGGATCTATTGCAGATGCCAATGATGCTGCACAGTTTGCAGAACTGGAAACTTTAGGTGAACTGACAAAAATAGCGTGGAAACATAATGTACAGGTCATGATTGAAGGCCCAGGTCACGTTCCGATGCACATGATCAAAGAGAATATGGAAAAGCAGCTGGAAGAATGCCATGAAGCGCCGTTCTATACATTAGGCCCTTTGACTACGGATATTGCTCCGGGCTATGATCACATTACCTCCGGAATCGGAGCTGCGATGATCGGATGGTTCGGATGTGCTATGTTGTGTTATGTAACTCCAAAAGAACACTTAGGTCTTCCGAATAAAGATGATGTAAAAGTGGGAGTAATCACCTATAAACTGGCAGCCCATGCCGCGGATCTGGCGAAAGGACATCCCGGTGCACAATACAGAGACAATGCATTAAGTAAAGCAAGATTTGAATTCCGGTGGGAAGATCAGTTCAACCTTTCATTAGATCCTGAGACGGCAAGAGCGTATCATGATGAAACATTACCGGCAGAAGGAGCCAAAATTGCTCATTTCTGTTCGATGTGCGGACCGAAATTCTGCTCAATGAAAATTACTCAGGAGATCCGTGAGTCTGCAGAGAAAGGAATGCTGGATAAATCACAGGAATTTATCGAAAAAGGAAAAGAAATCTATATATGATCCTTGTTATCACCCCTGAATTAATTGTCCCGAACGAAACCGAGGTGATTAATCAAATGTTTCAGGAAGGACTTGATTTGCTCCATATCCGTAAACCGTGGATCAGCCGTAATGAAATGATTGAATTCATCACTCAGATTGATGAGACTTTTCATTCACAGCTGGTGCTTCATACTCATTATGATCTTGGGAAGGAGTATGGTATTTCAAGATTTCATTTCAGGGAGATTGACAGACAGGAAGAAAAATACAGAACTTTTACGGAGGGAAATACAGTTTCAACATCAGTGCACCATATTATAACATACAATACTTTGGAAAAAGAATGGGAATATGCTTTCATAAGCCCGTTCTTTCCAAGTATATCAAAAAAGGGGTATGGGATGAATTCGACCATTAAAGAAGCAATACAAAACCGTAACAATCCGGATGTAAAACTGATTGCCTTAGGAGGAATTAGTGATAACAATATTCAGGAGGTTTTTGAAGCTGACGTAGATGGAGCTGCATTGTTAGGAGCCATCTGGGAAAGTGAAGAACCATTAAAAGTATTCAGAAAATGCAGGAACGTCCTTATGTCATGAGTATTGCAGGCTTCGACCCAAGTGGCGGAGCAGGCTTATTATCAGATAGTAAAACCTTTGAACAATTAAAAGTAATGGGACTGGGAGTATGTACAGCACTGACTTTACAAACTGCTTTCCAATGTCTGAGCCTTGAATGGCGCCCTGTAGATGAAGTGACTGAAGCAATTCAGGTGTTGATGGAAAACTATCCCGTTTCAGCGGTGAAAATCGGAATTGTAAGGGATGCCGAATTTCTGGACAAAATTATAGAAACGATAAAGATTGGTAATCCTGAAGTGAAAATCGTTTGGGACCCCGTTTTGAAAAGTACTTCCGAATTCACTTTTTTTGATCTGGAAACCCTACCTCAGTTAGAAGAAACAGTTAATAAACTCAGTTTAATAACACCTAATTATAAAGAGTACAGTATTTTAAAGGAAAGCGGCATTTTGCCGGATCCCCATAAATGTTCTTTGCTGATTAAAGGAGGGCATAGAGAAGACCTTTTGGGAACGGATGTTTTAGTTGAAAATCAAACAGAAATTGCTTTACCTCCCGGCAGTCAGGATAGAGCATATTTCCCTAAGCATGGTTCAGGCTGTGTTTTATCTTCAGCCATTACGTCTGAACTGGCAAAAGGTAAAAGTATGGAAGCTTCCTGCAGACAGGGGAAAATATACGTCGAAAATTTTTTAAAAAGCAATCCCTCTTTACTGGGAACACATTCATCATAAACATGGAAAAATTACAATACATATCACAAGGAAGCACAATTCAGGAACAGGAGCTTCATATCCGCAAAGCCCTTGATAACGGAATCAAATGGGTACAGGTACGATGGAAGAATGCCCCGGAAAACGAATTAATGAATCTTTGTGAAATATCAAAACAGCTTTGTTCAGAATATCAGTCGGTTTGTATTGTCAATGACTATGTACAGCTGGCAAAAGAAATAGATGCCGACGGAGTTCATTTAGGTCTTAATGACACCACCGTTGGAGAAGCAAGACAGATTCTGGGAGATCATAAGATCATTGGAGGAACAGCCAACACCTTTGAAGATGTACTACAGAGAATCAGTGAACCTTGCGACTACATAGGCTTGGGACCATTAAGATTTACCACGACTAAAGAAAAGCTAAGTCCTGTTCTTGGATTCGAAGGCTATGAGGAGATCATTAGCGGCTTAAGAGATCAATCAATAGAAATTCCTAACATATTTGCAATCGGCAGTGTTACTCTTGAAGATATTGTGCCCTTGCAAGAAATAGGAATTTATGGTGTCGCCGTATCGGGGCTTATTACAAAGCAGCCGTCTATTATTAATGAATTAAAAAAAGTAATGATATGAACAATCAGAAATTAGAAATAGCAGGAAGAATTTTTGAATCAAGACTGTTTTTAGGGACAGGAAAGTTCGGAAGCCTGATAGATATGGTACAATCAGTTATCGCATCAGAAACAGATATGGTAACAATGGCGCTGAAAAGAATCGATGCTCAGTCCGGTGAAGATGATCTGCTTGCCTCATTAAGAGAAACCCATGTTCATCTTCTGCCAAACACTTCTGGAGCAAGAACTGCCAAAGAAGCCGTATTGGCAGCACAATTAGCAAGAGAAGCACTGGAAACAAACTGGGTGAAACTGGAAATTCATCCGGATCCGAAATATTTATTACCAGACCCTATTGAAACTTTATATGCCACTGAGGAGCTTGCCAAACTGGGATTCGTGGTAATGCCTTATATCCATGCCGACCCTGTTTTATGCAAGCGCTTGGAAGATGCAGGAACAGCTGTTGTAATGCCTTTGGGAGCTCCTATCGGAACGAATAAAGGATTAAGAACACAGGATTTTCTGGAGATCATTATCAGTCAGAGTAATGTTCCCGTAGTAGTAGATGCAGGAATCGGAGCCCCATCAGATGCCGCAAAAGCCATGGAAATGGGAGCAGATGCTGTTTTGGTGAATACTGCCATTGCTGTTGCCAGAAATCCACTGAATATGGCTGTTGCTTTTAAAGAAGGAGTTGTTGCCGGAAGAAGAGCTTTTGAATCGGGATTGGGAGCAATTGTGAACCATGCCGAAGCTTCAAGTCCGCTTACTTCGTTTTTGTTTGAATAAATCAGGATTATGAAAAGCTTTAAAGATGTTTTTGAAAACTATCAATGGGATGAGGTTAGAAATAAGCTTGAAAAAGTAAGTCTGTCTGACGTACGATACAGTCTTGCAAAAAAGAATAAAACCCTCGATGACTTTCTGAATCTCCTGTCGCCGGCTGCTTCCCAGGAATTGGAGCTGATGGCAGCAATGACACAGACCCTTACCCAAAAAAGATTTGGAAAAACGATTCAGTTGTATGCACCTCTGTATCTCAGCAATGAATGTCAGAACATTTGTACATATTGCGGCTTCAGCCTTGATAATCCATTGAAGAGAAAAACGCTTTCCGATACAGAGCTGATGATAGAGGCGTTCGTACTGAAATCAATGGCAGTGAATCATGTATTGCTGGTAAGTGGTGAAGCCAATAAAATTGTGGGAGTTCCTTACTTTCAGAATGCTGTACGGAAGCTGAAGCCCCATTTTTCCAATATTTCCATTGAAGTTCAACCCTTAATGGAAGAAGAATACAGATTGCTTCATGAGGAAGGGGTACATTCTGTATTGGTTTATCAGGAAACTTATCATCAGGATGTTTACAGAGAATATCATCCGAAAGGCAAAAAATCAAACTTTCATTTTCGTCTGGAAACTCCGGACCGTATTGGAAGAGCAGGAATCCATAAAATCGGGCTTGGGGTTTTGTTGGGACTTGAAGACTGGAGAGTCGACAGTTTTTTCAACGCATTACACATAGACTATCTTCAGAAACAATACTGGAAAAGTAAGTTTTCGGTTTCATTTCCAAGGCTCAGGCCGGCAGAAGGAATCATTGAACCCAATTTTATCATGGAAGATAAAGACCTGCTTCAGCTGATGTGTGCCTACAGGATCTGGAATGAAGACCTGGAAATTTCAATATCCACCAGGGAAAGTGAGGTTTTCAGAAATAATATTGTATCCCTGGGAGCGACAGCCATGAGTGCAGGTTCAAAAACCAATCCGGGAGGGTATGCCGTGGATAAAGAATCTCTGGAACAGTTTGAGACCAGTGATGAGCGAAGCATGGAGGAAATCAAAATAATGATCAGAAAGGCAGGTTACGATCCTGTCATGAAAGATTGGGATGCTGTGTATAGCGGATTTTAAATTTTAAAAATCATGGAGAGCTTACTTTTAAAGATCTTCAATGATTCAACGATTATAAGCATGAAAAAAGAAGATCAATTTTCGAGATACAGCCGGCAGATATTTATTGAAGAGATCGGATTGGAAGGACAAAAGAAAATAATGGCTTCAAAGGTTCTTGTCATAGGAGCAGGAGGTTTAGGAAGTCCTGTTATTCAATATCTGGCAGCAGCAGGAGCAGGAACTTTAGGAATCGCAGATTTTGACTATGTAGAACTTCATAATCTGAACCGGCAGATCATTCATACCGAAAGCAGAGTAGGGTTTTCCAAAGTGAAAAGCGCTAAGGCTTTTGTAGAAAATCTGAATCATCAGATTGTACTGAATGAGATTGAGGAAAAAATTGAGGAAAGAAACGCGGAGGAAATTGTTTCCCGATATGATATTATCGTTGATGGCTCAGACAATTTTTCAACAAGATACCTGGTGAATGATACTTGTGTGAAGTTAAAAAAAACACTGGTTTACGGAAGTATTTTGGGATTTTCAGGCCAGGTCGCAGTATTGAATCATAATGGAAGTAAAAATCTCAGAGATATTTTCCCGGAGCCACCTTTTGATGAAGAACTGCCGGATTGTGACAGTCTTGGCGTTCTGGGAGCTTTACCTGGAATAATAGGAAGTATGATGGCGCTTCAGGCTTTAAAAATCATAGCAGACCTTCCTGTAAGTGTCAATCAGCTGACGCTGGTGGATACGCTGGACTGGAGATTCCAGATAATAGATTTTTGATGTAAACACTGCTATCACTTATCTTTTTTCAAATAACACCACTTTACTATCTATAGGAACAGGCTTTAGCCCGTTTTACTTTTATAGAGCCATCCGTTGGCTTTAGCCCAAACCTATTCTGCAAAAAAAATAAGCGTAAATCATTTTACGCTTATTTTTATTCTGTTATAGAAGAATTACTGCGCCTGCTGCATAACCCCTCCGTTATCTTCTTTTTTAGTCTGG
Organism: Chryseobacterium sp.; assembly: GCA_030146295.1. Classification (GTDB taxonomy): domain Bacteria; phylum Bacteroidota; class Bacteroidia; order Flavobacteriales; family Weeksellaceae; genus Chryseobacterium. Next base: position 9,552 of record JASLCD010000307.1, on the reverse strand, counting down.
TTCAGGATATTCGGATCCTCTTTTGCCAGTTTATTTCTTGTCGGAATTTTATAATTGATAGAAAATCCGAAGTTTCTTGTATCATACTTGCTGCTGATCATTACAGGAGTTCCTGATGGCGGGTTAGAACGTACCTGCATCATCTGTCCGTTGAAAATATCATTCGCAAAAACAGAAAGAGTCAGACGGTTGTTCATAAACTTCTTGGTCAATGTAATATCAAGAGAGTTGTTGAACGGTTTCTCTGCCGTGAAGTAGAAATATCCTGCCTTTGGAGTCAGATAGCTGTAATTGGCTGTCATTTTGATATCTTTAGGCAAAAGAATCTGCGTCATGATATTGAAAATCCAGAATCCTTTATTGTTCAGGTTGTCGATTTCATGTTTCTGATAACCAGCATATAAATACATAAAGTTGATTTTGTCAGGATTGAAATCAAACTTCATAATCTCACTTAAAGGCTTGCTGAAAATCATAAAAGGAACCGGTAATCCCACGTTGAAATTATGAATTTTCATATTAGAAATATTCACCTGCTCATTGTAGAGCTTTCTTCCGTCTTTTCTGATGATCTGTGCCACCTGATTGTTTGCCGAACTTACACTGTATCCGATAAATGCATAATCAAAAGCGGATACTTTTATTTCATAATTGTCAAAAATCGTTGGCTGTAGATTCGGGTTACCGTTTACTTCCGTACTCGGTCCGGAGAACGTTACGTTATTCGGGTTCAGGGCAGAAATACTCGGTAAGCTGATTTTTCTGTTGTAGTTTGCAGCAATATAAACCTGTTTCATCATGTTATACTGCACGCTTGCGTTCGGGAAAAGCTTAAATTTATTGAAAGGGATCAGATTCGCTTCCACCAGCTTCGCATCTTTGTCGAAATATCTTGTTATTCCGGAGATATCATAGTTTTCCGCACGCGAACCCAATGTGAAATCAAACTTTTTCAGCTTAGCCTGGAATTCTAAATAGGTAGAAGCTGTCTGTCTCTGGTATTCAAGGTTGGTTAAACCAAAGCTGTCTGTGTCATAATCCTGTTTTTCATATAATCCTCCAAAGCTTACCTTTCCTCCGTCAAGAAGTTTGATGGGTTGGGCGTAATCTACTTTCAGGTTAGCAATATTCATCACAGATTTATTGTTCAGAATATCTTTTAGACCATTGGTGGGGCTGTTAATAGGCGGGTTGGTAGGCATTACAAAGTTACCGGTCTGAAAGTAGTTGTCCTGAGAAAACTTACTGTCTGACCTCGTATAACCAAACTGAAAGTCAAGTTTTTGAGATTTGTCAGCAAAACGTTTCTGATACGTTACAACAGCCTCCTGTCTCAGACTATTGGTGTGCGCTACATCCGAAGAATTATAAAATGCCTCTCTCAGATCCTTTGGATTACCCTGAAAAGGTAAGTCTCCGTGACCATTGCTTAAAGTGTAATTGTCGTTATTATTGTGATAAATATCGTAGTTTAATAATAATCTGTCCTGCCCTAGATCAAAAGTCAGTCCCGATTTTGCAAAATATCCGCGTCCGTATCTGTCTGTATGACTCGTTAAAAGTTCGTCCTGCTGGCCATTCAGCATGCTTTCACGGTAGTTTTGTCCTACATTCAGCTGCCATCCGAAATATTTATTTCTGGCATTTAAATTCACGGAATTTGTAGTTCTGCTTCTGTACTTGTCATAATTTGTGAAAGAATAATTTCCGGAGTACGTAGCAGTTAAATATTTATTGGCATTTTTGTTAGTGATGATATTCATGATAGCACCTCCGGAGGTAGCCGGAAATTCGGCACCTGGCTGAGTGATCACTTCGATTCTTTCTACAGAATTGGCTGGCATTCCTTCCAGAAAAGAATTCAATTCATTGGAAGTGATGTTCAAAGGTCTCCCGTTAAGATATACCTCCAGCATTTTCCCCTGGTACATCATCCCTGCAATATCAGTGGATACAAGGCCGGGAAGTTTTTTTATTCCTTCCAGAACATTTCCGTTATTCAGCTGAGGTTGTTCAGAAAAATCAAAAATGGTACGGTCTGCTTTTTGTTCAACGGCTTTTTTAGTTTTAGTGATAACTACCCCTTCAATTTGTTTTTCTTTAGCAGCTGTATTATTCTTTTCCTGCGAGAAAGCCAGTATAGAACTTACCAGTGATAAAGTGAATATAGTTTTTTTCATAATGTTTTTTACTGATATTCTGTTAGACAACAAAAAATGGGTTTTGTTACAGTCATCACAATAATTTTATTTATTTCAGCGAAGAAAACTCAGTAAAATCATATTCTGCAGAAGAGGTGAAAAGCTGTCGTAATACTGCCGCATGGCCATTTCCGGCAATTACCAGAATTCTGTCTTCGCTATTGTGAGGGATGTTTTGAATATTACGGAACATTCTGAGGTTTCTGCTGTACCAGTAAAGCGCAAGCATATCTGATCCATCGTATTCTCTCAGTTTGAAATCACCGCTCAGATAGGCCCCATATCCGTATTGATGGCTTTCTTTGGAATTCAGGTAAGTGAATGTATCAAGGAGAGATTTGAAATTTTTAGGTTCGGAACTTTTGTAGAAAGCAATAAAATCCTGAGATATCGGATCATCACTTCTGAAATCATAATCTTTACTGAGATTTTTAAAAAATGCAGAATCAGTTTTCCCGAAGTGCTTTTCAAGATCATCCAGAACAGATTCTGCATCAATACTGAACAACTCGTTAATTGTAAGCTCATTGGCGATCCTCATAGCAAGTTGGTAACGTTCATCTCTTTTGTCACGGTGTTTGCCTTCATTATATTCCTTCAGCTTTTGATTGGCATTCCAGCCTGGCCACGCTTCTATAGCAATCTTCGTTGGTTTAAATCGTTTGATATATTCTACAAGTTCAGTAACTTCTTTTGCCGTTTTGGGAGAAAGTACATCAATCTGATCTTCCTTATTGATTTTGTGAGCATCAAGATTAGGATAATCAAAGTGAAAGGAGCCTACAACCAATACCTTGGTTTTGGGATTTCTGAAATAATCCGAAGGCTTCTTTTGAGCAAATACGGATGTAGAAAGGCATACTAAGAAAATACAAATAAAGGTTTTCATAAGGTTGTTTTTTTGATTAGGATTAAAATTATTGTGCCCGGTTTTTCTCTTCGAAATTTACCGCTCTGTTGTTCGATTTTACTTTCTGATTTCCAAAGTTATAAGTGATGCTGAGTGTCATTCTTCTGGCATCCCAATAGTTATCAAAATATTGTGTATTATCAGTAAAGTATTTTTCTGCCCTCAATCCGGACTGTTTGAAAATGTCGCTTACAGAAAGATTGACCTGAAGGGCTTTTTCCGCCAAACTCATTTTGATTCCTGCATCCAGGCTTGCTGTGTTTTTCATATAAAAATATCCGTCTCTGGAAGGAAGGTTGTTCCAGTAGTTGACAAATAGCATGAATGTTTTTGCCTTGTTCAGCTGGAATGTATTGTTCAAAGAAAAATAAAAAGACTGTCCGTTTTTAGGAACCAGATTGAATCTTGTAATCTGGGTCTCATTCAAACTGAATGAAGTTGAGATATTACTTTCCCAGATTTTGAAAAAGGTATCCGTATAATTGAAGTTGATCCCGTAAATATTCTGATTGTAATAATTTTCATACGTACTGGTAAGGTCAATTCCGTTCAGGAATGAAATTTGGTCAAAATTATTCGTTGTTCTCTGATAGTACAGATTCGCAGAAAATTTATTTTTAAAGATATAATTAAATTCAATATTATGATTAAATGACGGCTGCAGGCTTGGATTTCCTGCATAATACGTATTAGGATTAGAATACCATCGGAACGGGTCTAAAGCCCGGAAATAAGGACGGTTGATTCTTCGGGAATAATTAAAGCTCAGCTGATTATTCTCATTAGCTTTATAAGATATATAGGCTGTTGGAAAAAACTTTCCGTAATTGTTCTCTGATTTTGACTGGGTAGTAGGGGAGAAACCCTTGGTTTGTGAATATTCATAACGAAGTCCTGCTTTTACAGACCATTTTTCACCAAGGTCCTTACTGGCACTTACATAACCTGCATAATTCTTTTCATTATAATCAAAAAGATTACTCTTTGCCGGATCTATGATATAATTCCCATGGGTTAAATTAAAATATCCGATGTCCGAATTATTAGAAAACTGACTGAATTTCACGCCAGTTTCTAACTGGACATTTTTGAAATTTAAAGATAGGTCTGCCTGTCCTGAGTATATTTTATAGTCTACTGAAGAGAGATTTCTAACGATCTGTATTGCATTGCTGGCAATATTTCTTGTTGTAAAATTAACTTCTGTATCAGGTAAATTTCCATAATAATTGGCTCCTAAACTTACCTTGTGTTCTCCTAATTTCTGATCAAAATACAAATTCAGCAGTTGGGAAATAAAAGAAGAACGGTGCTTTGAATCTGTCTGTGTTTGTAAAGTAGGCATACCATCTGTAAAGTAACTTTGTGTTGAATTGATATCCATATTGGTATGCCCCTTTGTAATATCATATACCAACCCAATATTAGAATTTTTAGAAAGCGAATAATCAAGATTGGTATTCAGACCCAGTCCGTCATTCATATCTCTTCTATCATTTTTACTGATAGAAGAGCTTTGACCTATGATATTATTTTTTTCTACGGATCTTTTATCTCCGTCATAACCCTGAAGCTTTACTGAAGCCTTCATCTTTTCATTTTGGTAATTTACCCCTGCTACACTGCTGAAGCCTGCATACGTTTTCTGAATGTAATTGGTATTCAGATAGCCGCTCCATCCGAGATTCTGATTCTTTTTAAGAACAATATTGATGATACCACTGTTCCCCTGGGCCTCATATTTTGCCGGTGGGGTTGTAATAACTTCGATTTTCAAAATATTTTCAGAACGTAAATTTCTCAGATAGTTCATGAGTTCTGTCCCGGAAAGATTCAACAAACGATCATTAACCATTACAGAGACCCCATTTTTTCCTGCAATTGAAAGCAACCCTTTATCTTCATCCATCTTAAGTAAGGGAGTAGCGGATAAAACTTCTGTTCCGGAACTTCCCATTGAAAGCATTGAATTCTGAACATTATAAACAAGGCGGTCCACCTTACGCTCTACCATAACTTTTTTGCCATTCATTGTAATCGCTTCAATCGTATTGACATTCACAGCGTCTTTGGTTTGTTGTGCTGCTGCCAGTGAACAGATCAGGGTCATTATCATTAAAATTGGCTTTTTCATAGTGTATAAATGACAAATTAAACAAAGGTTATATTACATTTCTCAGGCAAAAGTATAAGCTGGATCTTGTTAATAAAACAGCTTTTAGATGAAGTGCAGAATTCTTTGTATCAAATTAATTTTGTCGGAAAAAAACAGGGTTTTATCGAAAATAGGTCTTGATTTATCCTGTTAGAGAATTATATTTGAATATGAAAAGAAAGCAAATTATCTGGCTTCAAATTATTTACTGGGGGTTCAATTTTATAGGAACTGTCATTACCCCCAATTTCTTTGTGCCGGATACCAATCGTATTGAAGTACACATTCTGAGGGTCACATTCTTTATTGTGAAAATTGTTACCTTCTATATTTCGTATTTCTTTATTTTTCCAAAGTTTTTTAAGCTTGAGAAACTCTATTCAGCCGTTTTCGTTTTTATACTGACGCTTTTGTGTTTTGCCAGTATGAGATATGCTTTGGAAGAAATGATCCTGCCTTCTACTCTTGGTTTCCGTAATTATGATGAAAGAACGGGACTTGTCTACTATTTCTTCGACAATATATACAATAGTTCACTGACTACTTTTATTGCGGGAATTCTGTGGATACTGGAAAAATATGGTGTAGCTGAAAATGATAAGAAACAGCTTCTGATCGAAAAGAAACAGGCAGAGCTGCAGGCACTGAAAACCCAGATTAACCCTCATTTTATTTTTAATTCATTAAATAATATCTACTCTCTTGTCTATCAGAAATCAGATAAGGCATTACCTGCGATTGAAGAATTGGGGCAGCTGCTAAGATACAGTACCAAAGATCTTGAAAAAGACACCATTTCTCTGGATAAAGAAATTGGATATATTGACAGCCTTATTGCTCTGGAGAAACTCAGAATCAGAAACCCGGAATTATTGCGGATAGAAAAAGATATTCAGTATCCTCACCTGAAGATCTCACCCATGCTGCTGGTTCCTTTTGTTGAAAATGCTTTTAAACACGGTGATTTTCGTGATAGGGGTTTTGAAATGAAAATCTCGGATCAGGATAAAGTCCTGCATTTTTATCTTTTAAATTTTAAAACGACAAAAATGAAAGATATGGTATCCGGAATCGGAATTCAGAATGTGAAAAAAAGACTGGAAATATTGTACCCCAAGCATCAGCTTGAAATCAAAGATTCAGAAACGGAATTTATTGTAGACTTAAAAATTGATTTGAGAGATGAATAAAATAAAATGTATAATCGTTGATGACGAACCATTGGCTATATCTCTTCTTGAGCACTATGTAGAAAGAATTCCTTTTCTTGAACTTGTATTCTCTACAGAGAACCCGATTCTGGCCCTGGAATATCTTCAGAAAAATGATTCTGATCTCATCTTCCTGGATATTCAGATGCCGGAGCTTACCGGAATTAATTTCATGAAGATTGTAGGACCCGACCAAAAGTATATCTTAACAACAGCTTATTCAGAATATGCACTGGAAGGTTATGAACATAACGTTGTTGATTATCTTCTGAAACCTGTTTCTTTTGAAAGGTTTCAAAAAAGCGTATTGAAGGCTCAGGAAAGGTTTTCTTTTCCCCGGGAGGAAAACACCCATTTCTTTGTGAAATCTTCGGGACAGAGGCATCGTATAGGCTTTGGTGAAATCCTTTATATTGAAAGCATCAAAGACTATGTCAATATCCGGACAGTTCATGATGAGTATATTGTTTTGGATACTCTTAAATCAATGGAAAATCAGCTTTCTGAAAAATTTGTACGGGTTCATAAATCTTTTATAGTCAATCTGGATAAAATAAAAAGTATCGGGGCTAAAAAGGTTTTTCTTCCCGAGCATGAAATTCCCATTGGAGATAGCTATAGAGCGAGTCTTCTGGATAGATTAAAATAAGCATATCATAAGATTATGATAATGATTAAACCTTATAGGTTTCTAAAACCTATAAGGTTTGGAACATTTGCCAAAGTTCAGCAAAGAAAATTTTAATACAGTTAAAAGAAAAAAGACGACTTCTATTGAAGCCGCCTCTATATTAATTAATCTAACAATTAATCTTATTTTTCCTGTTGTTTGATCAGGTTCAGAGCAGAACCTGCTTTAAACCAATCAATTTGCTGATCATTGTAAGTGTGGTTGGCCATGATGATATCTTTAGTTCCGTCAGCATGAACGAATTCTAAAGTCAGTTGTTTTCCTGGCGCAAACTGATCAAGATCTAAGAAGTTAACCGTGTCATCTTCCTGGATTTTGTCATAATCAGCTTCATTAGCGAAAGTGATTCCAAGCATTCCTTGTTTCTTAAGGTTGGTTTCATGGATTCTCGCGAATGATTTCACCAATACAGCTTTCACCCCAAGGTGTCTAGGCTCCATGGCAGCATGCTCTCTTGAAGAACCTTCACCATAGTTCTGGTCTCCTACAACAATTGTTGGAACACCTGCTGCTTTGTAAGTTCTTTGTACAGCCGGAACTTCACCGTATTCACCGGTTAGTTCATTTTTAACTTTATTGGTTTCCATGTTGTAAGCATTTACAGCTCCGATCAACATGTTATTGGAAATATTATCTAAGTGACCTCTGTATTTCAACCATGGCCCAGCCATCGAAATGTGGTCTGTAGTACATTTTCCGAAAGCTTTGATCAATACCTTAGCTCCTGAAATGTTTTTACCATCCCATGCCGGGAATTCTTCCAATAGCTGAAGTCTGTCAGAAGTAGGGCTCACATTAACGACAACGCTGGAACCATCTTCCGATGGAGCCTGGTATCCGTTATCATCTACAGCAAATCCTTTTGACGGAAGTTCGAAACCTTTAGGCTCGTCAAGTTTTACCTGCTCACCGGATTCGTTAGTTAAAGTATCTGTAATAGGATTGAAATCCAGTCTTCCTGAGATTGCAACAGCCGCTACCATTTCAGGAGAAGCTACGAATGCGTGGGTATTTGGGTTACCATCTGCTCTTTTTGCAAAGTTTCTGTTGAAAGAGTGAATAATAGAGTTTTTCTCTCCTTTTTCAGCACCTTCTCTGTCCCATTGTCCGATACAAGGTCCACAAGCATTGGTAAAGATTCTTGCGTTTTCAAATTTTCTGAAAGAATCCAGGAAACCGTCTCTTTCTGCAGTGAATTTCACCTGTTCAGAACCTGGATTGATTCCTAAGATGGCTTTAGGCTTTACTCCTTTTGATACTGCGTCCTCTACAATTGAAGCAGCTCTTGATAAATCTTCATAAGAAGAGTTGGTACAAGATCCGATAAGAGCCCATTCAACTTCTAAAGGCCAGCCGTTTGCTTCAGCTTTAGCTCTGAATTCTGCAACCGGAGTCGCCAAATCCGGAGTGAAAGGTCCGTTTAGGTGTGGAGTAAGTTCAGAAAGGTTGATTTCTATTAATTGGTCGAAATATTGTTCAGGGTTTGCATATACTTCAGCGTCACCTGTTAAATGTTCAGCGATTTTATCAGCGGCATCTACTACATCCTGTCTTCCGGTAGCAGCAAGATATCTCCTCATAGAATCGTCATATCCGAAAGTGGAGGTTGTAGCTCCGATTTCAGCACCCATGTTACAGATCGTTCCTTTTCCGGTTGCCGAAAGAGATTCTGCTCCTTCACCGAAATATTCTACGATGCATCCGGTTCCTCCTTTTACAGTAAGAATTCCGGCTACTTTTAAGATAACATCTTTTGCAGAAGTCCATCCGTTCATTTTACCGGTTAATTTGACCCCGATAAGTTTAGTGGTCGCCCGGTCGAACGACGCCTTCGGGCCGTTCGAGACGCTGGAAGCAGCCAAAGGCGTCCCGCACAGCCTCATGCTGTTCAAGAGCGAGCGATGGCTGGCGCCGGGGCACAACTCGATAGCGACGGATAAGAACGGCGATGTCTGGATGGTCTATCATGCGATCGACGTCGACCGACCTCGCCAGCGGCAAGAGGACGAAATCAACAGTCGCCGCGTTCTGCTGATCGACAAGATCGAATGGCGCGACGGCTGGCCGCATATCGGAACACCGTCGGATGAACCAACGAAGGCGCCGGTTACCGAGTAATTTTAGCGATTGCCTATTGCTGAGAGCTGGGGCTGTCTGTGCATCCTGCCGAACAAGTCCCGCTGCACCTCAAATTCCGTCAGCAGACGCTGGTCGACATGCCGGCTGCCGTCGGCGACGATCGATGAAAACAGACCCGTCTCCGCGTGACGCGAATTATCCCAGCCCGGATAGGCGGTGATCGGGTACCAGCACAGGCCGCGCACGTCGGCGCCGCGGCCCATCGCTTCGCGAACTTCATTACTGACATAGTGAAGCCACGAAGC
>JASLCD010000293.1 GCA_030146295.1 Chryseobacterium sp. | reverse complement strand
AAGAAGCTTTAAACAGATTAAAAGAAACACTTAAAAAAGGCTAATATATGACCTTTCAGGAATTTTTAAATGTTGCATTCTCACCGGTGAATACCATACTGTCTGTCTTACTGGGACTTTCGGTTGTTTATTGGTTATTTACCATACTTACCGGACTGGATATTGATATAGGAATCCATTCTGATGTAGATGTGGAGACCGATATTGATGTTCCGGATAGTCATTTTCATGCTCCGGACCACGATCCTACCGCATGGATGCACTTCCTGAAATTCCTGAATCTGGATATTGTTCCGGTAACCTATTTCCTTACTTTATCACTTTTGATTACCTGGCTGGGATCTTTTTACCTGAATTATTTTCTTCCGCTTCCCGTATGGGCAGGAGTATTGGCTTTATTTCCGCTGATGATCATAGGAATGCTGATTACGAAAGTAATATTGAAGCCATTGAATCCCTTTTTCAGGGAAATCAACCATAAAGGAGAAGTATCCTACGCCTTTTTAGGAAGAGAAGGACGCCTGAAATCAAGCATTCAGGGTGATAAAATAGGAATGATGGAAGTCTTTATCGGAAGCGATCCCATGACGCTGATGGTGAGAAGTAAAGACGGAACAAGACTGGAACACGGAACTCGTGTTATGATTGTAGATGAGGAACCCGAAAAAAGGATTTATTATGTACAGCAGTCAATGAGATACTAAAAAATAAAAACTAATAACCATGACAACCATTTTTTTGATCTTGCTGAATTATATCCTGGCCATCATTTTCCAGTATTTTTAAAACAAAAAACACATTCATATATCAATAAACTTATAAAACTATGAACTTACCTTTAATTGCCGGAATTATTATTATTGCAGTAGCATCAATCGGATTGATCTTCTGGATTTTATCGATGTATAAAAAGACTGTTCAGGGAATCGTTATCCTACGAACAGGATACGGAGGAACAAAAGTATTTTTCAATGCCGGTATTGTGATTCCTATTATCCACCGTATGGAATCTATGGATATCTCTGTAAAAAAACTGGAAATCTCAAGAGAAGGAAGGGCAGGACTGATCTGTAAAGATAATATGAGAGCGGATATTCAGGTGGCTTTCTTTATCCGCGTCAACAAATCAGTGGATGACATCGTTAATGTTGCGCAAACCATTGGCTGCCAGAGAGCTTCAGATGCCCAGACGCTGAGAGAACTCTTTGAAGCTAAATTTTCAGAAGCCCTTAAAACCGTAGGAAAGAAGTTTGATTTCACAGAGCTTTATGAAGCCAGAAGCGAATTCCGCCAGGAAATCCTTGATATCATAGGAACAGACTTGAACGGATATGTACTGGACGACTGTGCCATCGATTATCTGGAACAGACTTCTATTGATAAATTAGATAAAGATAATATTCTCGATTCTGAAGGGATCAAAAAAATTACTGAACTTACAGCAACACAGAATATTAAAGCCAATCAGGTTCGTCGTGATGAAGAAAAAACCATCACCAAACAAAATGTAGAAGCCCGAGAAGCCATTCTGGAACTGGAGAAGCAGCTGGCTGAAAAACAGGAGTCTCAAAAAAGAGAAGTTGCCAATATCAAGGCCCGTGAGAATGCTGAGATCTTAAAAGTAGAAGAAGAAGAGCGCCTGAGATACGAAACGGTTCGTATTGCAACAGAAGAAAAATTGCAGATCGCAGAAGAAAATAAACTTCGCCAGGTGGTGATTGCTGCTAAAAATAAAGAACGTGCAGATCTTGTAGAAACAGAAAGAGTATTGAAAGACAAAGCGCTGGAAGCTACAGAAAGAGAAAGAATTGTTTCACTTGCACAGATTGAAAAAGAGAAAGCCATAGAACTGGAGAAGAAAAGCATTCAGGATGCGATCCGTGAGCGATTGACAATGGAGAAAACTGTTGTGGAAGAACAGCAGGGAATCAAAGATCTGGAAGCCTTCAAAACAGCAGAAAGAAACAAACAGGTAGAAATTACCGTAGCCACACAGGAAGCAGAGAAAAAACTGATTGAAGAAACCAGAGCTGCAGAATCCCGAAGATTGGCAGCTGAAAAAGATGCACAGAAATACGTCATTGAAGCACAGGCGAAAAGAGATGCTGCTGAAAAAGAAGCAGAAGCCCGCAAGATTATTGCAGATGCTAAAGCCAAAGAAGAGGCAACAGTAGGATTATCAGAAGCTCAGGTAATGCATGCAAAAGCAGATGCTGCAGAGAGACAGGGAATTGTGGAAGCGGTGGTCATCGAGAAAAAAGCAGATGCTTCGAAGAAAGAAGGAATTGCACAGGCTGAAGTAATTAAAGAAAAAGCGTTGGCAGAAGCGGCAGGAATCACTGAGAAAGCAGAAGCAATGAAGAAGCTGAACGATGCCGGAAAAGATCACGAAGAATTCCGTCTTCAGCTTGCCAAAGAAAAAGATGTGGAATTGGCTCAGATTGCCATTCAGAAAGACATTGCAGAAGCTCAGTCTATGGTACTGGCAGAAGCCTTCAAATCTGCAAAAATTGATATCGTAGGAGGTGATAATACTTTCTTTGACAACGTTATCCGTCAGGTTTCAGCAGGAAAAGGACTGGATAAATTCATCAGCCACAGTGAAAACGCACAGATGGTAAGAGAAAATCTTTTGGGTGACGGAGAAAACATCATTGGAAAAGTGATGGGAATGGTAGACAAATACAAAATCTCCTCTGATGACATCAAGAATATGAGTATTGCCTCTCTGATCTTTAAACTGAACGGAGTGGCCAACCAACAGGAAAAAGGAATTCTGGAAAGAGCTCTGGATATGGCTAAACATCTTGGGGTGGAACACAAACCGGTGAACAATAACCATGTTTAATTCGACAATGCTTTAGATGCTTTATGAAATTCTAAACCTCAAACCTTATAGGTTCCAGGACCTATAAGGTTGAGATCAAAAAAAATTTCATAGTACCCCAAGTTATACAAGGACCTGCTGTCAGTCAGCAGCCATGACCACCTAAATAAAAACGATGTCAGAACAACTTAATTCCGGAACCTACGAAATTATTCAGAACCGTCTGAACGGGCAGAAGAATGACCTGATTCAGAGGCTTCAGAAACTTAATGAAAGCCGTAAAAATATATTTGGGGGAGTAGATTTTTCTCTTATTGCCAACGAAAGAATTTCAACGGACCACAACTGTATTGCCAAGGATATCTATTCCCTCGGCAATCACCTGATATTCGGGTCCAATGCTCACCTGGGACTTCAGACTGAAATCAATATTTCTGATGTTTTCTCCCTGTATAAGATCAATAATGACCGGTTTGAACCTCAGGACTATTCATTGATCAACGATGAAGTTTTCATCGACGAATTTAAAAACCTTTACAAATACTACAGAAATACTTTCTTTGCAAGATTCACCTTTACGGAAAACTATCTTTATATGGTTTTTCAGCTTTCAGAAAGTACAACGGATATCAAAGCTTTTAAATGGCTGATCAAAGAAAATCAGCTCATTTATATCGATTCAAGAAGTGCATCTGAAACTTCATATCCTCAACAGCATGGCTTCTTATGGACAAAAGCAACGAGAGATATGCAGAGATCAGGAAAGCATCCCCATATTTCTTTGGCAGATAAAGTTTTTGTAGAAAGTATCGGCGGGGATATCACCATCAAAGTCGAAGACAATACAGACACAGGAAAAGGGATTTATTCCGAAGATGTGATTCATAAAGATCAGAATCTTGATGATGCAGAAATCCATTTCTGTGATCTTGATAATCTTGTTTTGTTCAAAATAAAGCCTTACCAGGAAACGGAACGTTATTTCATTTATAATCATAAAGAAAAAACGGTTTCCAGAGCAGATGCTCTTAAGTATTCGGGACTTTTGCTTCCGGAAAATCAGGGAGTCTTATTCTCCAATGGATATGCGCTTCAGACAGGAGGGCTAAAAGTGATTTCTCAGGACCAGAACAGACTTTATTATCTTAAAACGGTTGTTGAACCCAACGGGGAAAACTTTTTATACGTTTTCTATGATGATAAAACGAATAACTATCAGCTTATTTCTTACAATATCATCACCCAGACCATAGAAACGCCGATCCGTTGTAGTGGATTTACTTTTTTGCAGGACGGGAAACTGATCTATCTAAGAGAAAGCATCGAAACCACGAAGCATCATCTGTCCCAGATCTGGCAGACTCCTTTTTCAAAAGAACAATTGCCCAATATTGAAAAAGCAGACAGTTTACTTTACAAAATAGGAAATAAGGATATTGTAAGAGTAATGGCAGAGAGTCAGGAGCTGATAACCCTTCTGAATAAAAAAGACTCTTACAGTGGTTTGTATGATGATATTGTAAAACTCTCAACCTTTATTCTTGATACTTACTATTTTCTTGGGGAAGAAGAAGTTCAGAAGCTGGATATGCCATTGAAGGAGATCAGAGCGATTGCGCATTCGGCCATCAATGAGTACGAAAAAGTAGTTGAACAAAGGAAGAATACAGAGGAAACCTTAGAAAAAATAAAGCTGTCCTGTGATAAAATTCTTGATGATACCAAAAGGCTTCACTACTCTCAGCTTACAGAGTATATTGATGCTCTTTCTCAGATCAGAGCTTTAAGGGGAGAAGTGACAGGAGCAAGAGAGCTTAAATATGCAGACACAGCTTTGCTGGACAGATTGCAAAAATCCCTTGCAGATCGTTATACAGAACTCTCAAATGCCTGCGTGGAATTTCTGCTTCAGGAGGGGGCATTATTACCTTATGAAGAAAGAGCGCAGCAGATCTCCGGAGATATCATAGAATTGCAGAAGGCAATTGATGCCAAAACAATTGAGGAAAATATCAATACCCTTTCCGGCCAGCTGGAATTATTGGTAGATATTGTCAATAACCTTAAAATAGAAGATACTTCACAATCTACCCAGATTATTGAAAACATCTCACTGATCTTTGCCAGACTGAATCAGGAAAGACTGGAACTCAGCAAAAGGAAAAGAGAAATTTCAGGGAAAGAACTGGCTTCGGATTTCCAAGCCCAGATCACGTTATTTGATCAATCCGTAATCAACTTTCTGGAGCTTTCACAAACCCCGGAAAAATGTGATGAATATCTGACCAAGCTTTCCATTCAATTGGAAGAGATGGAGACAAAATTTATTGATTTTGAAGAATTTATCCAGCAGATAGGAACCAAAAGAGAAGAAGTTTACGGACATTTCCAGAATAAAAGGGTACAGCTTACCGAAGCAAGAAATAAAAGGACACAGAATCTTTTCGATGCAGCACAGAGAATTCTGAAATCTGTACAGACCAAAGCAGAAGCCTTTGATTCAGAAAGTGAGATCAATGGGTATTTTGCCGCAGACCTTATGGTAGAAAAGGTAAGAGATCTTTCGAGGCAGCTTGCAGAATTGGAAGATTCAGCAAAATCGGAAGAGATTGAGACGCTGTTAAAAACTTCACAACAGGAAGCGGTAAGAAAACTAAAAGATAAAAAAGAGATCTATGCAGACGGAGAAAGCGTTATTGCATTGGGAGACTATAAATTTGCCGTCAATCAGCAGAAACTGGATCTTACTTTGGTATTGAGAAATGCGCAGTATTATTATCATCTTACAGGAACAAGCTTCTATGAACCTCTGAATTTTGATACCGCGGATGAATTCAAAGAAGTCTGGAATCAGGAATTTGTATCGGAAAACAACAGGGTAAAGAGGTTTGAATACCTTGCATGGAATGTATTTTCAGCTCATAAAGATATTGTTTCAGAACTGCAGAACGAACAGGCTGTGCAGCAGTTTACGGCAGAACATTTCGGAGAAGGACTGGTAAAAGGAATTCATGATCTGGATGCCCGTACAATTGTGACAAAACTTCAGCAGATGCATAATGAATTGGGTCTGATGAGGTTTACCGCGCAGGAAAGAGCGCTCGCACAGCTTTTCTGGTTTTTTCTGGAAAGTGAAAGAAAAGAATATTACAGCAAACAGTTGGAAGCCGCTGCTATGATCTCGCAATCTTTTACTGTAATGCAGGGATTTGAGTATCTAAACAGAGAACTTTCGGAAGAAATGAAATCTTTTGCATCAGCACAGGGTATCTTTAAAGAAACGGATTGTATCAATGCTGCCCTATATCTGAAGCAGGAAGATAAAGAAGCCTTCGTGATCTCAGAAAAAGCAGCCGCTCTGTACGAACTTTTCCTGAAAGAACTGAAAGGAAAAGGTAAAGACCTGGAATTTATTGGGCAGTTACAAGCAATGTATTCATACCCTCAGGCATGTTATTATATTGCTGAGAGCGCATTACAGGCCTTTGATCCCGCAGCGGATAAGAACAGTATCCGGGAAGCCGCAGGCTTTATCATTACTCAAAAGTTTGATCCGAAAAATATCAGACATGTTGCTTATGAGGTAGCAATAAAAGATCTTAAATCGCTTGAAAAGGACACAGAATATCTTCTTGACTATTTTGAATTCGTATCCCGTCTGAACCACTTTAACACCGTTACCGTTCCAAAATATAAGCGTTTGCAGGAATTAAAATACAGTTGGGTTGATGAAAAGAAAAAAGCGTTGAAACTTGATACTTTCAAACCTCAGGTGTTAAGTTCATTTGTGAGAAATAAACTGATCAATGACGTGTATTTCCCTCTGATCGGAGCCAACCTTGCCAAGCAGTTGGGAACTGTAGGTACAGATAAGAGAACAGACCGTATGGGAATGCTTCTATTGGTATCTCCTCCGGGATACGGAAAAACAACCCTGATGGAATATATGGCTGAACGAATGGGATTGGTATTTATGAAGATCAACGGACCGTCGCTGGGGTATGATATTGTATCAACAGATCCGTCCGAAGCCAAAAACGCAGGTGCCAGACAAGAACTTGAAAAGCTCAACCTTGCGCTGGAAATGGGAGATAACGTCATGTTGTACCTTGATGATATTCAGCATTGTAACCCTGAGTTTTTGCAGAAATTTATTTCTCTGGCAGATGGGCAGAGAAAAATAGAAGGAATCTACAACGGAGAAAGTAAGACCTATGATCTTCGGTCTAAAAGATTCTGCCTGGTCATGGCAGGAAACCCATATACAGAGAACGGGGAGAAGTTTAAAATTCCGGACATGCTTGCCAACCGTTCGGATACCTACAACCTGGGAGAGATATCCGGATCAAAAACAGATCTTTTCGACCTGAGTCTTATTGAAAATGCACTGATGTCTAACGAATATCTGATGAGACTGACACAACCGGGAATTGAAAACCTGTATGAACTTTATGAGTGCGTGATTACAGAAAATCCTGCTGATAACCTGAAAGGAAACTTCAGTTCCAGTGAAATTTCAGACTTCAGAGCGGTGCTGAAAAATACGATCAGGGTAAGAAATATGGTGTTGAAGGTAAA
Source organism: Chryseobacterium sp. (assembly GCA_030146295.1). GTDB lineage: Bacteria > Bacteroidota > Bacteroidia > Flavobacteriales > Weeksellaceae > Chryseobacterium. The sequence continues at coordinate 16,600 of JASLCD010000293.1, read as the reverse complement.
CAGAGAATATATTGCATCCGCAGCCATGGCAGACGATTACCGGAATGAGCCGCCATTCAAGTTGCAGGGATCTTACCGTAATATGAATAAACTCATTGCACAGATCCAGCCGATTCTTAAAACCAATGAGGTGACTCAGATTGTTCTGGACCACTATCAGAACGAGTCTCAGACACTGACAACGGGAGCCGAAGCGAATATGCTGAAACTGAAAGAACTTACAGCAAGTCTTTCGGAAGAAGAAACAGAACGCTGGAATGATATAAAGAAAACATTTGTAAAAAATAAAACCTTAAAAGGTCTTGGTGAAAATGATAGAATGTCGCAGATCGTGGCATTGCTGGCTCAGTTTGGTGACGGACTGGAAGGGATCAGAGAAGCCTTGAAAAAAGCAGAACAATAACCATGAAACTTTAAATAAGTTGCAAACAGGCTGTTTCGGATAGAAGCAGTCTGTTTTTTTATGGGACAAAATAAAAAAATCTGTACCCATAATATTGTATAGTTCTGTATCTGTATCCAAAATTAAATACTCCATAATTTTGTTACACAAGAAGAGCAATTATGGAAACAGTAGTTCAACATCAGGAGCAGATTCAGTATGCTGAAGCTTATATTTCAGACATGTTGGAACTGAAAAATATTTTTCTGCAAACCAAAGGAATACAAAAGATAAATCAGAATTTCGGACTTCCTTTTCTTTTGGCAAAAAAGAAAAAGGAGATTGTGGCTTTTGCAAGTCTTATCATTAATGAAAAAGATGAAATCTCTTTTAAAATATTTGATAAAAATACAATGTCAGAAACCGACAGGAGAAATTTTTTCTCCCGTGCCGAAAGATATCTTAAAAATAATAATACCCCTAATTTCAGGGATCCGGAACAATTGAAAAGCAGTATCAAAAGTATGATCAGCTGGCTGAATCTTGAATAAAGCCGGGATAAATTGTACATTTACTTAAAACCATCATGTCATGCCGAAAGATGTTCTGTACCTTAAAATAGCCAATTCTGTCACAGAGCAGATCAAAAGTGAAACCTTGCAGTTTGGAGACAGGCTGCCTTCACTGAGAAGTGCCCAGAAATTATATAATGTCAGCCTGAACACTGTAAAGCAGGCTTATATGGAGCTTGAAAGCAGGTCTCTGGTAGAATCACGCCCCAAATATGGATATTATGTAAGCCAGACTTCCCAACGAAAGCTGGCGCTGCCTTCCGTTGCTCAGATGAAAGGTTCAGAAAAAAAGAATACCCCGCAGGATCTTATTGATAAAGTATTTGGAGTGATGGGAGGAACAGATATCACGCAGTTTGGATTGGGAGTTCCGGGTAAAAGTCTTCTTCCGGTTGCCAAAATGAAAAAATGCATGATTGATGTGATCAAAAGAAAAGGCGACAGCGGAACAAACTATGAACCCGTACAGGGAAGTGAAGTGCTTCGCCGGGAAATTGCCAAATGGTCTATTGTAATGGAAGGCAAAATCACGGAAGATGATCTGGTGATTACCTCGGGAGCTATGAATGCGGTTTACAACTGTTTGATGGCTGTTACAAAGCCTGGAGATTCGGTAGCAGTAGAAAGTCCTGTTTATTTCGGAATTCTTCAGGCCATTCATTTATTAGGATTGAAAGCCGTGGAAATTCCTACACATCCCATTACGGGAGTAGATCTGGATGCCTTAAAAAAGGTTCTTCCAAAGCTTTCCGCGTGTTGTTTTGTGGTCAATTATAATAATCCGTTAGGGTTTCAGATGCCTGATGAAAACAAAAAAGAGCTGGTAAAAATGCTTACGGAATATAACGTTCCTCTCGTTGAAGATGATGTGTATGGAAATATTTACTTCGGAGGAGGAAGGCCCAAGCCCTGTAAGTTTTATGATGAAGCAGGAATTGTGATGTGGACCGGCTCAGTTTCGAAAACACTGGCTCCGGGCTTTAGAGTGGGATGGGTGGCTCCGGGAAAATTTAAAGAAAAGATTATCCGTCAGAAAATCGTTCAGACTGTTTCCGGCCCGTCCTTATTTTCAGATGTCATTGCAGATTTCCTTGCCCATGGGCGGTATGACCATCATTTGAGGATGTTCAGGAAAAAGCTGTACGCCAATTATCTTCAGATCCAGAAATCGGTGGTGGAATATTTTCCTGATAATACCAAAATCTCAGAGCCTAAAGGAGGTTTTATGCTTTGGCTGGAACTGGATAAGAGGATTTGTACAGAAGATCTTTATGATGTGGCTTTTGAGCAGAAAGTAAACTTTGCCCCCGGAAGAATGTTTTCGCAGTATAATCAGTATCAGAACTGTATGCGTCTGAACTACGCCCTGGAATGGACAGACAGAGTGGAAAGTGACCTGGAAAAGCTGGGGAAAATGATAAAAAACAGAATTTAATAAACCTTATAGCGATGAATGATAACAATAATGAAGTAAAAATTGTAGCGTACGAATCTCAGTATAAAGAAGTTTTCAAGGCTTTGAATGAAGAGTGGATCAAAACGTTTTTTGTAATGGAAGCAGGTGATTATAAGCTGCTGGATCATCCGGAAGAGGAGATTTTAAATAAAGGAGGACACATTGTCTTTGCTTTGCTGGATGGAGAAGCGGTAGGAACCTGTGCATTAGTGAAAACGGAAGATGATCCTCTTACTTTTGAGCTTTCAAAGATGGCAGTAAGCCCTAAGGCCCAAGGGAAAAAATTAGGCTATCTGCTGGGCAGCGCTTTAGTGGAAAAAGCGAGAGACCTCAATGCTGGAAAAGTTTTTTTAGTCACCAATTCTATTTTGATTCCGGCCATAAAACTTTACGAAAAATTAGGCTTTATCCATACCCCTATCGGTAATGCTGAGTACGACCGTGCAGATGTCAGAATGGAGTTGATTTTCAATACATAAACAAAAAAGATATTAGAACTCGGATACGGATATCCTTGTTCTAATATCAAAATTTAAATCTAATTGCTTTACTGTTTTATTTCTTGATAAAAGTCTTGGAAAGTGACTTTTTGCTTCCGGTGATTTTAAGGAAATACACTCCTGACGGAAGATTTCCAATATTGATTTTTTCATCATAATACCCTCTGGAAGACTGTAAATGGGTTGTTGAAACTGTTGCTCCTTTACTGTCAATGATTTCTGCCTTAATTTCTTTATCCTCAGACTGATACTGAATTCCGATAAATGTTGAAACAGGGTTGGGGTATACTTTAAAATCATCAGCGATTACTTTCTTCTCTTTTGCCGCCAATACTTCTTTGGAACATGCAGGAATTCTGTTTATCCCATCAATTCCCCATGAAGGCTGTACCGGAATGCAAAGCCAGTTCAATACCGTAGGAAAGTGGTCTGTTTCCCTCGTCGTTGAGGTATAATCATACACTTTAAAGTTGTTCACTGTACCGGCATTATAAGTAGGAGAGCCTGTTACAGTCATGTTATTGGCATTCGGACTTGAATCTGTCAGGGTATTTCCTGAAGTTCCATTGCATCTCCAGTTGGCTACCAATTGAGAATAATAAGGATGCGAAGGAGTAATATCCTGGTTGGCCCAATTCACAATGACATCGTTTGGAAGCGCAGATTTCCATATTCTGATATCTTTATAAGAAGCAGCGAGGTTGATTCCGTAAGTGTTCGTTCCATCCTGATTTAATGTCATAGGAAGTCCGGAATCAATATTTCCGATGGTATTCATTTTAGCAAAAGTTACCGGAACACCATCCTCATACAGCGTTACAAGACCATCTCTATCAAAGCTTGCCGCAATATGTTTCCATGTATTCGTTTCCACTTTTCCGCCTACAAGGTCAATTCTGTTGGTTCCGTCACCAATATTCATCTTGAAAGTCTGTCCGGAATATCCTGAGAACACAATTCCTTTATTTTTTCCGTTTGCCCAGTTTTTATTACTGATCATTACCGGATCACTGGAATAGGCAGCGTTAGGTTTTACCCAAAACTCAATCGTAAAATCCTGGTTCGCTCCAAAATTGAAAGGAGCCTGGTTCGCTGGTTTTGCATAGGTTCCTGCAGGGAAATTCAACTGATTAAATGTTTTATTGGATTGCAGTACCGTTTTGCTGATCTGCTGAGGAGTAAACCCCGGATTGGAATACACGGTAAAAATATCTCTTTCGGAAAGATTTCCACCTCCATGAGAGGTATCAACAGCTCCGTGATCTGTAGTCAATACTACCAGCCAGTCTTCATTGTTATAAGAAGGTCTGTTTTTCATGGCAGCAACAATTTCTCCGATATAAGTGTCTGTTGTCTTAATAGAAGATACATACTGTGGAATACCTGAGGAGAATCCGTAAGAATGGCCTGCATGATCTACATCATCAAAATCTACGAAGAGAATATCCGGGTTGTCATTCTGTAAAGCCGTTACCGCTGCATTTTTTACTGCAAGATCCGTTGCCAGATTGGTTTTTACATCTGCGGTTTGTATGATTTTATCGTTAATAGGTGACCAATGAGCCAGAGAAATCGTTCTTAAGTTAGGATTAAAGGTCTCTGCTATGGTTAAAAAATCAGGATAGTTGACGTAGTTCGGGCTGGTAAAGTTATTATCCTGAACATTGTGTTTGGTATGCCATACTCCGGTAAGCATAGTGCTCCATCCGTTTCCGCTCCAGGTGGTTGCAGCACAAAGTCCGTCAATAGAATAGATAGACTGGCTGATGAGGCTCTGGATGTTGGGAGTGGGAGTAGACATCATCACATCTGCGCGACATCCGTCAATTCCGATAAAAAGAACTTTTTTGGTCTGAGCTCCAAGGAAACAGCTCATGACAACAGCCATTGAGAATAGTTTTGTTTTCATAGGGAAAAAGAGTTTTTAAGAATAGAAAAGTTTACAAATAGTAATTTATTTTTAACTATTGTAAAATTAGTTTACTATTTGTAAACATGTGTGAACTGAAAATTAATTAATTGATAATTAAAAAGTTCACTCAAAAGTTTAGATATTAACCACAAAAGTCACAAAAGAAATGACTTTATTTATTTTAAGTTACATGCTTTGCGAATATAAAGTTCACAACAGCATCGGAACATCTGCGGTTTTGACAAGTATTCAGTCGAACGTACCAGATTCCCCTTCTCTGGAGGGAGTGTCAAATTGAAAATTTGACGGGGTGGTAAAAAAAACACAAACATTTCCAATAGGGCAAACCATGAAAACATTTGTGTCAAGAAGTATTTAAAAAATAGTTGAAAAAAGTCGTCAAAGAATCCCTTCAGCCTCAGAAATGGTATTCAGAATATAATCAGGGGAAGCTTTTTCCAGTTCTTCTCTGCTCTGAGCTCCCGAAAGTACAGCAACGGTCAGCCCGCAGCCTGCATTTTTACCTTCTTCAACATCAATGACAGAATCTCCTGCCTTTAAAACCTTGTTGGCTTCGGTAATATTGAATTTCTTCATTGCAAGATGAATCATTTCAGGGCTTGGACGGCTTTCCGAAACATCGTCTGCGGTAATCAAAGCATCAAAATGAACACTTTCCTTCCAGTGAAGTTTATTCAAAAGCTGATGAGCAATTTCAGAAGTATATCCCGTATTTAAGACGATCTTTTTGTTCTGAGACTTCATGCTAAGCAGGAAATCCTCCGTTCCGTTAATAGGTCTTACTTCAAGATTCTTATAAGATTCCTTAAGCTGATCAGAAAAATTCTCAAAAATAGCGGGAGCATCTTCTTCATTCCCGTTGATTTCCTTTAAAAGACTCGTAATTGCTTCCAGTTTTTCCATTCCGGCGCAGGTGGATAATACTTTTTCCAGAGTTACAACGTAGCCATAATCATTAACAGCATCGGTAAGCGTTTTGTACACTACATTGTCCTCATCAATTGTTGTTCCGGCCATATCCAGAACCAGTAATTCTATATTTTTCATTTAAATTTTATGCGTATATTTTTTCAATATTAAACTTAGAGAAGCCACCGCTTCCCGTCATTCCTTTTCCTCCGATCCCTGTTACAATATGAATATTGGCCGATGGACTGTGCTCAAAAATATCTTTTGTTTTGCATTGGGAATAGATACCGAACCATCTTCTCTGGATTTCATAGGTGGGAAGATCTATAATTTTTTTAGCCTCATGGATCATGAACTCATCAATCTCCATATTAAGATCATAGCCAAGATCATCAGCATTTTTAGCATCTGCATATTCATGAGAATCTCCTATGATGACAGAACCGTCCAGCGCCTGCTTGAATAAAATATGAACTCCATATCTTTTTTCAAATGAATTGGGGTCTTCTAATGCCTTGATTTTCTGGAAAGAAGGACATTCACTGAATGATTCATATCTTCTCACGGAAAGCCCGGTAAGAATATTTCCCTGAAGTGAATAGATCCCCTGAGGCCTGGTCTGAAGCATCTGAAGTTTACTCACTTCCAGATCGCTGTCATTGAATACTTTAGGGTATAATGTTTTAAACTCATGTCCGCCACAGATGATGATTTTAGAAGCATTGAATTCTGTTCCGTCAGCGGCTACAGCTGTACACTTTTGCTCATCTTCATGGGTTTCAAGAACCGTGGTATTATAGAAAATCTGCAATCCCATTTTTTCCTGAAGCAGCTTATGAAGCTTAACAATCATCTCTGCAGAATCTACAGAAAGCTCCTGCGGAAAAAACAAACCACCTTTGCAGTAATCTGAACGAAGCCCGTCAAATTTTTTAATGCAGTCGTTTTTTGATAATAAAACAGAGTCATACTCATTGTTTCTGTTGATTTCATAAAGTTCTTCAATCAGCTGAAGTTCTTCGTCATTGGATGCAATATATACAGATCCGTTTTGTCTGATAGTAAGATCTGCCTGAGTGTGAAGTTCATGATAGATGGAAAGACTTTCTCTTCCGAAATTCTGCCATTTAAGGTCCATTCCGGACGGCACCACCTGTCCGAAATTTCTTACAGTGGCACCCTGAGGAACAGCATTTCTTTCCAGTAAAGCTACTTTAAGATTTTTCTTCAGCGCATGATAAGCATGGAATGTTCCTAAAATTCCACCTCCTACAACGATTAAATCAAATTTTGTTGTCATTTTACGAGTATTTATAAGATTTTCGACGTATCGAAATTGATGAATTGATTAGAGTTTGAGTTTGATTTTGGCTTTGATTTGTTCCTGAAAGCCAGAAAAGCAATCACCGAAAGAACAAAAACTGTAACGGTGATGATGTAATTTAAGTCGATATAAAATTGTAACCATGATGTCTGAGCCGAACCGAAGTTTTTATACAAAAGGATCAGAACACTTCCCATATAACCGAATGAATCTACAATATAGATCAAAAAACCTACATTTCCCCTGATTTCAAAAGCAGCAATCATTCTGTCAAAATAAATTCCGTTGAAAGGAATATAACAGATATACATTCCGAAGCCGGAAATCGTCATCCATAAAAAAGGAGATAAAGAGCCCTGCTGAAACAGATAAGTAGAAAGTCCTACTGTAAGAATTCCTGCGAAAAGAATGTAATGATAGTAAGCAAAAGCTTTTTTGTTGTTTTTTACCTTCACCATAAAGCTTAGAATCACAAGCACCATTACCGCAATAGGAATCTCCGTCAAGGTAAAAATAGAACTGTCAAAAGTGAAATGCAGCCCGTCCCAGATTTCACGATTGAAATTATCTCTGAAATCCCTTAAAACCGTTAAACTGACATAAAGAAATATAATACACACGATCGGAACAAAAAACTCCTGGATTAGTGCTTTTCTTTCCTTTCCATTCAGCGGTTGTCTTTTATTTTTAAGCAAAATATCTTCTTCTGTAGGCCTCGGGATTTTTTCAAGAAGCAATCCGAAAAAAAACAAAGGGATGATAAAAATAAGCCCCGCAGAAAATGGCATCCAGAATTCGGAAATCGAGAAGGTATCCATTAAAAATTTCCCTGCCGACTTTGTAAATCCGGAGGAAACCACAAAGCTTGAACATAAGAATAAACCAATGATCTCGGTCGTTTTGCGACCTTCGATATAAGAGAAAACAATTCCCCAGATCATTCCCAGGGGAATACCGTTGATGAACATAAACAGAATATTGTATGGTGCCGGAACCACTGCAAATCCCAGCAATGCCAGCTCGGCTATGGCAATGAAAACAAACAGATAAGTAATCCTTTTCTGAGGTTTCAGTTCAGAGATAAATTTGATCCCGATAAATTTTGAGATAAAATAGCCTATTGCCTGGGCTATGATAATCAGAATCTTGTAATCTACCCCGAAATAGGAAAGTCCCTCGAAAGAAGCTACGGTAAAAGGTTTTCTGAAACCGTACATGCAGAAGTAAACACCAAAAGCAGCAAAAGCGGCTTTCAGTGTTACTAAAGTTTTATTATTGATGGTTCTGGCCATAGTAATGGTTTAGAAGTTCAGTTTTATTCCAAGATTGAATCGTACACCATAATATTCAACCTGCTCAGGACGGTCTTCATTTTTACCGAAGTGATAGATCAGAGGCTTGTTCAGAATGTTGTTGACATCGGCATATAAAGTCAGGTATTTGGTAAACTGGTAAGACCCTCCGAAGTCAAGATTGCTGTATTTACCATAATAAGAATCATTAATGTCCTCTTCGGCATATTCTACAGCATATTTCCCTTTGTAGTTGTAAGCCAGTCTTGCATTGAACCCTTTCTTCTCAAAGAAAAGCTGTGCGTTATACAGTTCCTTGGCCTGGTAAGGCAGGGCTACCGTTCTTCCGCTTGGTTTCTCCATTTCAGAAGTCATGAATGTCGCATTCAGCTGTACTCCGAAGTACTGTAAAAACCCTGGAAGGAAGTCGAATCTCTTATTAAGTCCCAGCTCAATACCTCCCAGCCATGCTGCTTTTCCGTTGTTGGGAGCAGTAAACTGTACGCCTGTAATTCCATTATAGTTTCCAATAAAAGAGTCCTGGAAAATAGGGTCTGTAATCGATTTATAGAAAACACCACCACTCAGGATCCCTACGTTGGAGAAATAATATTCTCCCATCAGGTCAAAATTCAGAGAATAGGTAGGATTAAGATTAGGATTTCCACCCTTGAATTCGTTGTCTGCTTCAATATAAGTTCCTCCGGGGGTAAGATCTCCAAAATTCGGTCTGGAGAAAGTTCTCGTTGCGGCAAAACGAAGATTGGCTTTATCATTTAAAGTATATTTTAAGTGAATCATCGGAAGAACCGCCAGGTAGTTTTTGGTATTTTCTACGGGAGTCAGCACATCGTCATTTACACTGTATCCTTTCACCTTGGTATTGGTATTGGATAATCTGATTCCTCCTAAGATTATCATCTTGTCATTCAGTTTATACGTTGCCATTCCGTAAGCATCCGCATGTTTTTCAAAGACATCAAAATTTCTTCCTAACGCCTTATTGTATTCCAGCGCTTCGGAATCGGCAGAATTAATCTTTAAATTACCTTGATTCTGAAACCAGAACTGATTCATTCCATTGGTAGAAAGTACCGGTCCGAATGTATTCCCGATGTGGGTATTCATTTCACTTAAATATTTCGGTCCGTTGGCCTGTGTCGTGATATATTGTGAATAATCAGACAGAAGAGGAGCTGTACCGCTGCTCCAGTTGTAGAAAATATCAGAGAATCTGGCATTTCGCTCTTTATCTCTGTACTTGAAACCATATTTCAAAGTCAGTTTATCAGAAGCATTGATCTCATGGTTGAAAGCTGCTACGATCTTATCTTTTTCCTCTACAAAAACCTTATAGAACTCAAGATCTGTAAATCTCATCTGGGATGCATCCATTTTAAAATTAGGATCGCTGTAGAAACCAAACAAAGCATCCGGATTTTTATAATCTAGTTTTCCGCCATCTGCTTTCCAATACGCTCTCGGTCCGTTTCCATGATTTGAAATATAATCAGGATTAATGCCTACGCCAGATTGGGTATATTTGATGACATAGTAAGAATTGTTCTGTTGATCAGGGATGTTTCCATACTTGAATTTGTTATCATAATAAGACAGGTCCCAATCGATTTTTCCTTTATTTAAATTATGCACAGCACCTAAAGAAACCAAAGTAAGCTCTGTAATCAGTAAGTTGTGGATATTCTGAAGTTCAACTCTCGCTGTATTGTTGGCACTGCTGAATTTGTCAAATCGGATTCTGTGCTTGTAGTGGGTTTCGTCATCCGATAAGGTGCCATACATTCCTTTTAAATAAAATGTCGTCTTAGGGGACAATACATATTCGAATGCCGTATTGATTCCTGTTGTTTTTCGGACCCCGTTATAATCACGAAGTTCCAGTCTGAATACCCCTTCATCGCCACTTCTTCTCGCCTCAAAATTATCTGTAGACCAGTTTCTTATGAAGTGGGCAAAATTGAACAGGTATCCGAATTTTTTATCCTTTGTTCTTCCTCCATACAAGAATCCAAGGTTATAAACACCTTTATCAGATTTCGCATTATATCCGCTTCCCACAGTTGCTTTGAATTCTGTTTTCATCGGAGGGGTTTTGGTGATAAAATTAACTCCGCCACCAATTCCGTCTGCTTCCATATCTGGAGTAAAAGACTTATTTACATGAACATAGGAGATCAGTTCCGTGGGAAAGAAGTCGAAGGCTGTTGCTCTGGAAGTGGTTTCTTCTTCAGCAGTAGGAAGCCTGTTTCCATTGATGGTTGTGGAGGCCCAGAACGGAGGAAGTCCTCTCAGGGAAACAAATCTTCCCTCTCCCTGGTCTCTTTCTATAGAAACTCCCTGTACTCGCTGCACCGTCTCTGCTGCATTTCTGTCCGGTAGTTTTCCGATTCCGTCAGAAGCAATGACATTGGTAATATTGATGGCATTTTTCTGAAGGTTCAAAGCTCTTGCTTCCGTATTTTTCAACGTTCCGGTTACGACAACTTCATCAATGTTTTTTCTGGATTGTGACAATTTTATAATTCCCAGATCAACAGTTTGTTCCGGTTTCAGATCGATATTGATATCTGTCGACTCGTAGCCTATGTAACTGATTTGTAAAGTGTATTGACCTTCTTTGATATCATTGATGGTAAATTTTCCTTCAATATCGGTAGCTATATTTTTAGATAAGCCTTTTATTTTGACTGTGGCCCCGGGGAGAGGCTGGCTGTCGTCAAGAACAGTTCCTATAATTAACTGTTTCTGCGCTGAAACAAATACAATGAAACAGACAAAAACAAGGGTAAGTAATTTCTCTAAATTTGTTTTCATTTTTACATATATTAAATTTTTTATGCAAATCAAGCTAATAATTTTAATATATATAAATATTTCGTGTTAAGTATTGATTAACAAATACGCGCTGTTTGTTACGACTATTTTACTTTGAAAGCTGTTGTAATTAACCTGTAGAAATTCAGTAAAACAGAGATAGAGGTCGTTCCCGCAACGTTTTTTGTAAATATTGCTGTATAATAGTATCATGAAAAATCGATCTGAAACAGGAGTATTTTGGTTCATATTTTGTTCATCTTGACAGAAAATGGAAAATCAAAAGTTGCATATTTGTAAACTTTTGCATTGTCTGAAAATCAGAAATTGAAGGATAATGAGTATAATAGGTATTATTTTAAGAGCAAAGCTTAATGATTCAAGGTATATACTTATGAGGGGAAAAGGTTTGACTTTGTCGATGAAACTTTATTATATGTACACGTTTAGAAAGAATCAATAAAATTGATCCCACGTCTTGCTTCCTTAAAAATATAAGGTTTAGCAATAAAAAACTTGGCGTTAAAAAAAGATAGAGTTATGCAGTATAAAAATAAAGAACAAGCATTACACAACTTTCATCACTGATGCTTACCGGAACGTGCGGAAACTTTCCGTTGAAATATAAAGAATCCCCTTCTTTTAAGATGACTTCTTCATTATCAATCACATATTTTACTTCTCCTTTCAGAATATATTTGAATTCCCAGGCATCTGTAATTACTTTTTCCCTTTTAGAATTCGGTTCAAGAGTAAGAAGAACAGCTTCAAAACCTAAAGAATGGAGACTCTTGCTGAAGATATGCATGTATCTGAATCCTTCGGCTTCCACTTCCTTCTCGATAATCTGCTGGCTCTCCTTTGGAACATAGATAAATTTGGCGTTGGATTTTTTCTCAACCCCTTCAAAAAAATAGCTGGCATCAATTTCAAGAGACTGGATCAGATCCAATAAAACGGGAAGCGAAGGAATAGTTCTTCCGTTTTCAATTCTGGAAACAAGACCGTTACTCACATTCGCTTTAAAAGCCAGTTCATTGATGGTTAAATTATTCTTTTTTCTAATATCCTTTAATCGCTTACCGATACCTATTAAAAAGTCGTTCATACTCTATGCAATTTAACCTGAATTATTTTTTCGTCATTCTATTAAAAGCAAAGGTAATATTATTCTATATAGTTTGTATGGTAAAAAGAGGAATTCACAAAAAGGTAAAGTGATACAAAAGTGGAAAAATGAAAAACGCAGAGCCTTCTTTCCTTTCTCTGTTCAAGGATTGCCCATCCCAGGAAAATTTCCCTATTTTTGTAAAACTCCTTATTTCATCTATGAAAAAAATTATTCTTATCGAAGACGAAACCAGTGTAGTGTCCTTTATTAAAAAAGGACTTCAGGAAAATGGGTATGAAATTTCTGTAGCTTTTGACGGTCGTACAGGAGTGCAGCTGGTGCAGGGGAATGATTTCGATCTGGTAATTTTAGATATTATGCTTCCGGAAATGAATGGTCTGGATGTATGTAAAGAAATAAGAAAAACCAACCAGAGCGTCCCTATTTTATTCCTTACAGCATTAGGGACTTCTGAGAATATCGTTCTCGGACTGGAAAGCGGAGGCGACGATTATCTGGTGAAGCCTTTTAAATTCATTGAATTGGTCGCAAGGGTGAAGTCGTTGTTAAGAAGAAGCAACAACAATGGCCCGCAGGAAATTGTTGAACCGGAACCGGATAATGAACATGTATTTCAGTTTTCAGATCTGATGGTGAACGATTATACCAAAAAGGTTACCCGTGCCGGAGAAGATATTTCCCTTACTTCTACAGAATATAAACTCCTGTTGTATTTCCTGAATAACCCCGAAAAGGTAATTTCAAGAGCAGAAATTCTGGATGCCGTCTGGGGAGTAAACTACGAGCTGGGAACCAATGTAGTAGATGTGTACGTTAATTATTTAAGGAAAAAGCTGGACAGCCAGGATGATAATAAACTGATCCATACGGTGATAGGAATGGGGTATGTGTTGAAAAAAACATAATGCATGTTTAATAAAGTGATTACAAATCAGACCAAAACGATGGTGCTTTTAATGTTGGTTTTTACAGCCATCATATTGTTGTTCAGTGGTTTGGTGTACTTTTCAATTGTTAACTTCTCCCATCAGAGGTTTTATGAGCTCCTGAAGATCAGGACTGCAACTATAGTTCAGATCGAAAAAAGCAAAGATCATCTCGATCTTCCTGAAAATTATATTCTCAACAGCCTGAATGATGAGGAGCTTCCAATGGAAAAAGATTACGTTTTTGCTGTTCCCAAAGACTCCAATTTTAAAAAAATATCTCAGGAAGTTCATATTCCCGATTATTTCTTTAAAAATATCATCAGAGAAGGAGAGTCCAATTATAATGATCAGGAATTCTATTATATAGGACAAAGCTTCAAATATGACGATAAAGATTATATAGCCATTGCATCTGCTAAAAACCACTATGTCGTTTATTATCTGGGTTTTTTAAAAAGAACGCTGCTTACCTGTATCGTACTGTCGCTGTTCTTTAGTATGATTTTCTCTTTTTATCTGTCTAAAACATTATTCAGGCCGATCTTAAAAATTACAGGAAAAGTAAAGGAAATAAGTTCTGAAAACCTTCACTTAAGACTGGAATCACAACCGGATAATAAAGAACTGAATGAGTTGGTAGATACCTTCAACGATATGCTCAACCGTATTGAAACCTCTTTCGAAACCCAAAACCATTTGATTGGAAATGTTTCTCACGAATTGAGAACCCCTCTCACCTCCATTATGGGAGAGGCAGATGTTGCGCTTTCCATCAGCAGAACGGCCGACGAATACAAAGAAACTCTTGGAATCATTCTGGATGAAGCTGAAAAGCTGGATAAAAAGATCAAAGCTTTACTTATGATTGCCCAAACCGGATTTGACGGAAAGATTCAGAAAATGGATAAGGTGAGAATTGACCAGCTGCTTTGGGACGTTATTGAAACGCTCAGAAGAATTGATTCCAGAAATAATATTTATCTGGACATCAGTATGCTTCCCGATAATCCGAAGAAACTAAAAGTTCAGGGAAATGAGCAGCTTCTGCATCTTGCCGTAGCCAATATCATCAGTAATGGCTGTAAATATTCTAATTTTCAGCAGGTAAAAGTTTCTCTGGGTGCCACCAATACAGATGTCTACATCATTGTAAAAGACAATGGTATCGGAATTCCTGAAGTGGAAATGAACAAAATCTATGACCCTTTCTTCAGAGCTTCTAATACCAATAATTACGAAGGCTACGGAATAGGGCTTCCATTGGCGAGAAACATCGTAAGAATGCACCACGGTGAACTGATCGTAAGCTCACACGAAAACCAGGGAACAACAGTACAGATGAAATTCCCGAATTTCTATAGCATGATGCAGAAAGGCGAAGTGATCGACAAGTAAGGACTACTATTTTAGCATTTTTCTACCTGTTTTAGTTTGTTTTGTTCTGAAAAACAGACTGTTATTTGTGTTTTTTTGACTTTTGTTTTTTCCCATATTAACTCCCCTTAACGATTTTCTAATCTCATTTTAATCTCTTTAATCACATTTTAATTCCATTCCAAAGATCTTCTAATATGGTCGTTCTAGTTTTGTATCATCAAAAAAGATAAACACAATACAAAATAATAAAGAACATGGCTAAAACAATTTTAATTGCAACAGATTACTCTCTTGAGTCATTGAATATATTGAAAAAAGTACTTAAGGAAAAAGATGCATCAGAAGACAAGAACCAATATAATATCCTTCTGACTTCCGGATATGATTCCGGAGATTCTATCAGAGAACTTTTATTCAGTACTAAAACAACCGTTTTCAATAAAATTAGGCCGAAAGAGTTCTGTGATGCATACGGAATCATCAGCAATAAATACCCTCACCTGGTCAACAAAATCATCTGTGATGTTTTCACAGGAAGTTTCCAGAGGACATTCAACCAGTATGTAAAGGCGGAAAATATTGAGGAAGCTTATTATTCTCCGTCCATCAAAAGCAAAGGAAAAGGCAAATTTGATCTGATTCCTTATATCAAAAAATGCAAAGAACTGCCATCTCATGAAATCAAGGTAGAAGTAAGAGAGAAACTTCCGGAAAGAGGAAGACTTGCAGAGATTTTTGTAGAGGTCTAAAAATTAAATACTATTTAAAAAGATAAAAAATGTTAAGAAATTATAGTAACAGCAGGACACTGGGAGACAATATCAGGTTGGGGACGCTGACTGCCTTTACAGCAGGTACTATAAACATTGCTTCCCTATTGATATTTCTCTCTTTTACATCGAATGTAACAGGACACTACGCGATTTTAGCGGCAGAAATAAGTAAAGGAAACTGGACGCAGGTAGGAGTCGTCGGAGGATGGATCTTTTTATTCTTCTTCGGAAGCTTCCTTTCCAACTTTATTGTCATCAATTTTAATAAAAAAAGTAAATATTTTGCCCATTCCATGCCCATTGTGCTGGAGATTATCTGTCTCCTTTTTGTAGGAGTATACGGGCAGTTTTATTACCAGAAAACATTAGAAGAAACAGAATATTTGGTTGCATTAATGCTTTTTGCTACCGGACTTCAAAACGGATTAACGGCAAGTATCTCCAACTTCTCTGTGAAAACCACCCACCTTACCGGAACAACCACCGATTTAGGAATCCTGGCATCGATGTTTACACAGAAAAAATATAGAAGAAATGGAGAGTTGATTGGTAGAGCCAAACTTCTTATGAGTATTATGGTTGCGTATGTAATGGGAGCGGTATTTTCTGGATTAACTTACTACTATCTGGAATTCAGAGTGTTCTATGTGATCAGTATATGTCTGCTGATTGTCATCGGGTACGATGCCTATAAAATTCATATCCGTCACTTCAACACGAACTACAGATACAACAGGATTTACAGAAAGGCCAATATTTTTGCTTACCTGTATGAGAAAATCCATGGAATTCCTCAAAGAGAGAAGAAAAGAAAACTTGTCTTTGAAGATTAAAATATAAAACACACTATTAATTTTTTGTATAAACTAGCTGTAAATGCCCTTATTTTATTATAGAATAGGGGCGTTTTTCTGAAAAATATCCCGCAGATCAACTTTTCTATTACTTTTTACCATATTTTTCATGCGTATAGAAATGAGCATTTCCGGTTCAGACAAATAAACACGCTAAAGCCCTTCATTACAAACATTAAAAAAAACGGTTGGGGATAAATAGGCAAAAATGTTGATAATTAAATATTAAATCACGATTTTAGTATTTTAATTCCCGTTTCCATTGACTATTTTTGTAAGTTGATTTACGTTTTTATGTCAGATATTATTCAGCTTTTACCGGATCATGTAGC
>JASLCD010000268.1 GCA_030146295.1 Chryseobacterium sp. | reverse complement strand
TTACGGCTTATGCCATTGGTAACGTAATTATAGTACCAATGACGAGCTGGCTTTCCCAGCAGTTTGGACGTAGAAACTACTTTGCGGCATCCATCATTATATTTACCATATTTTCATTTTTATGTGGAAATGCGACCAATATCTGGGAACTCGTGTTCTTCAGATTGATGCAGGGAATTGGTGGGGGAGCCTTATTGGTAACTTCACAAACGATCATTACGGAATCTTATCCGATTGAAAAAAGAAGTATGGCTCAGGCTATTTATGGTCTGGGAGTTATTATCGGTCCTACCTTAGGGCCGCCTCTGGGAGGATATATCGTTGATAATTTCAGCTGGCCTTATATTTTCTATATTAATATTCCGATTGGAATTGCAGCAACATTAATGACGCTGCAGTTTGTAAGAAGTCCGAAATATGCAGAAAAACGTAAAGTCTCGGATGTTGACTGGATTGGGATTGGGCTATTGGCGGTAACAGTAGGTTCATTGCAGTTCATTCTTGAGAGAGGTCATGAAGAAGACTGGTTTGCCAGCGGAATGATTGTAGCATTTACGGTAGCTGCTGTTTTAGGATTTATCTTATTTCTTTGGAGGGAACTTACCTTCAAATATCCGATCGTTGAGCTCAGAGTACTTAAAAATAGTAACCTGAGAATCGGAACGATGATGTCTTTTGTACTTGGATTTGGGCTTTATGGCTCCACATTCATTGTTCCGTTGTATACTCAGAGTATTTTGGGCTGGACAGCACTTCAGTCAGGAGCATTGATGATTCCGGCTGCACTGACAACAGCCTTTATGATGCCTATTATTGGCAGACTTTTGGCAAAAGGAGCAAAACAGCAGATTCTGGTTTCATTAGGACTCTTTATCTTCTTTGTTTATAGTTTCTGGGGGTACAAAATTCTGACACCGGATACCAGCAAAGATGCATTTTTCTGGATGCTGATTGTAAGAGGAGCAGGTTTGGGACTATTGTTTATTCCAATCACCTCTTTATCATTAAGTACCTTGAAAGGGCAGGAGATTGGTCAGGGAGCAGCCTTTACAGGTATGATGAGACAGCTGGGAGGATCTTTTGGGATTGCAGCCATCACTACCTTTATTGCTAACGCAGGTCAGAAATACAGGAATAATCTGATTTCCCATCTGGACGAAAACAGTTTTGAAGTTCAGCAACGGCTTGCAGCTCTTAAAGCCAGTTTTGTGGCAAAGGGAATGACTCCCGATGCAGCAATGAATGCAGCTTATAAAATGCTCGACTTATCCGTAACCAAACAGGCCACAGTACTGTCTTATATGGATGTATTTCTCTATCTCGGGGTCATATTCCTGATATGTATTCCGTTTATCTTACTTGTAAAAGAAAGAAAGAGCAAAGAAAAAATAGATTTGAGTGAAGCAATGCACTAAACTTTCATATAAACCTTCGAAATTCTCGAAGGTTTTTTTATTTCATCCGTAAAATAATCATATACAGTAACTTTCAGTTTTAATTTTGTTAAATAAAAAATAATATCACTTATTGGAGAGTTTAATTATTTTTTCTAGCTTTACGCGAACAAATGAAAAAATATGAACAGATTTCCTCATCCCGCAAAACTTTTTTCCAGAAGGGAATTACCAAGAGAATACCGGATTCTTATCTGAATATCAGTTCTTAATATCAACTGATCGAACGCTATCTTCTACTTTGTTTTTATATCTGATAATGACAATGTTCTTATTTCCGAAAGCTTTATAAAAATACTGTCTTTCATTTCTTATTTGACTTAACCATGATCTCAACATACTTACAAAATATTAAATATGAATCAAATACATCTGCCGGAAACCTATCTGGCATTATCCGATTTCAGAAACCAGGATGTCTATCTTCCTGAGATGAATCAGGCTCAGATTATTTCAGATTATTTTCCCGGAACGTTTACAGAACTTACCCAGCGCTTGTCAGATATTACAGGAGCTTTTTACGGTGGCATGCTCAAACAGATTGGCAGACTTTACGGAGCAGAGGCTATTGAACAGCTTTCCAGTACTTTCATGTATGATCTCGGATCGAGAATGACACTGAAAAACCTTGAAACAAAACCTAATCTGCAGCCTGGTATTCCGGCTGTGGCCAAAATACTGATAGGAGCAATTTTTACATCCAGTCCCGAATATAATTTTGAATTCAAAGAATTAAATGACCACCAATGTGAACTGCTGATCAAAGGAGTAGACCGTTACCACAAAATCACGCAGAGCCTGCAGATTGCGGGTCTGTTGAAATGGCCAGTTGTAAAACCTTTCTTACAGGGAGTTTGCGATACTATGGGGCTGGATGTTTTACTGGATATAAAAGTCCTTAAGCTTGATCCGGACAGCTCATGCAGCTATCATGTTTTTGTCTCAGAAAAATAATATCAAATATGAATAAAAGCGGACTAAAGTCCGCTTTTTTTTGTAAATGAATACCTATTGGTTTGATTGGTACGTATAAAGTAGCTCGCAAAGAATCATAATCATAAAGAAAATATTCAATAGGAATGGGCTTTAGCCCATTCTCAAAAGAAACATATCTTCCTCTGGCTTTAGCCAAAACATAAAACGTTAAAATAATAAACTCCAATCCCCGAATCCCGGACCCCGAAACTCAAATCCCGAATTCAAAACCTTATTCCATCTTCTCTATCCACTCAATACCACTTACATCAATCAGTTTCAGAGTGTGGATATCATTTTTTTGAAAAATATCATCAATATTCAGAGTAACATCAGCTTTTGCTCCCAATGGAATTACCAGACTGTGTTTTCCCGGTTTCACTTTGGCAACATAATGATTTTGAATATTCTCTTTAGGAATTCCGGAGAGTTCCTTATGATCAATTTCCTTTAAAATCTTTCCGTTTTTGTCGAGAATATGAATGCCTATCAGAAAAGAACCGTACACATCAGCACCTTCTGTTCTGTAGACTTCAAACGTTAGATCCGAATTGTTATGGGAAATATTTGAAATTTCCAGTTTCGGTTTTACCGATTTATTGTGCAGGGTTCCCCATACACCCCCATGAAAGTATTGATTGGTAAAAAGCGTTAAACCGAAAATAATAAGTGAACCTGCCAATACTAGAGTTTTGGGTTGCGAGACAGGAAATTTTCCTGAACCCAACCACTGGAACCCTCTTTTTTGAGTAAAACTTATATTATTTTTCATAAAATAATCATCCAGTGAATAAGGACCGCTCCCTGTAAGAAACAGGACAAATCCACCTGAGATACCTAAAACACCTATCTGCCATTCATCAAGACACGTCGTTCCCAGCCAGCCGGAGCCCAGCAAAATCCCCAGAGCAAGACTGAAGATGCCGATACTCATGAGCCGGGTGAATAGCCCCAAAATAATAAATAACCCCACAACGGCCTCAATAATGGTGAAAATCATCATGGATCGCTGTAAAGCTTCAGGATGGGTAACGAGATATTCGATAATAGGTTTGATTCCGAGTGCATTTGGTAGAAAATGATTGAATTTTTCTCCGATGTATCCCTGTTCATCTGGAATAAGTTTGTTTTCAAGGATAAGTCTGCGCCAGAACGCTGAAAAATAGGTCCATCCGATGACCATGCGGAGGGATAAAGTATATAATCCGGCCAGGTCCGAAGACTGGCTGTTTGTGGTATGTTTCATTGAAATTATTATTGTATTGTAAAAAACTGATTTTTAATTAGGCTAAAAAAAATTAAACCAGAGTAAGCTTCAGTCTTTTAAATAGAATATATTTCGGTGGGCTGTTTCCAGTAGAATGCCCTGAGTAGTTATTGAGAGAAATACTTTTTTCAACAGAATTTCCGGTTGTTGAAGAAAAACCAGGAAAAGAATTTTTGTGTTGGCTCTGAGTTTTGTTTTTTGAAACCGAAGTTCCGGAAGAAGCAGATGCCACATCACAGCTAAAGGAAATTGATGAGGTTGTTTTTACCTTATTCAGTCCGCTGATGAACTGAATGTCAAAAATATCAAGAATATTTCTTTTGACAGAACATGGCGATAATGAAAACACCAATATCAGCATCGTAATGACAGCTTTATAGGTTTTCATATGGAGTCCTGAATTGGGCATGATTACAAAACTACACTTTATTTCAATGTGAGCTTAATAAATTGTAAGAAATCGTCCTGCTGGTCCACAAATAAATAATGAGAACAGTTAGCAATACCCTTGAAATTTTTCTTTCCGACGATATTTTGAAGATCTTTCAGCTGTTTTTCTGAAAATATGCCGTCATTCTTACCATATACAGCAAAAATGGGAATTCCTTTTTTTCGGATTTCTTTTAAAACTGTTGTATTATCAAGGTTATTCAAAGGTTCGTTTTGATAGAATTTAAGAGGAGAATCAGGATTTCTGATATTGTTTTTATAAAATTCACCTGCTTTATATTCGTTTCTCAGCATTTCACTCTTGGAAGTAGGGTTGGGCATATCGAAGTGCCCAAGCTTTCCTGCCAGATCATAACATCTTTTTCGGTAAGCGGCAGAATTTTTATCAAGACTTTCTATTTCCGAAATCTCTTTGAGCAGAGCAGAATCGTTTTTAAAATATTCTTTTGCCTGTTTTAAAATATGATCATAGGTTTCCTGCTGGGTAAATAGAGCTCCGGCAAGCGTCAGTGAGTTAACTTTTTCCGGAAATTGCGCTGTAAAGAGAGTGCCGATTATTCCACCAAAACTATGGGCAAGTATATTTGCTTTTTGGAGGTGATAAGTGGTGTAAATGCTGTTTAAATCCTCAAAGCTTTCTTTGAATGTCATCATTGCATTTTCATCTTTGGAACGTCCTTCACCACGTCTGTCGTAGACAATGATATAGAACCCTTGATCAGCAAGCTTTTGAGCCGTAGTTCCTTCAAATAGAGTAGCATTTCCACTTGGTCCGCCATGGATAAAGATAACAGGAGGGTTTTTGGGATTTCCATAGGCCTTAGAATAAATAACCTGTGCTTTAAAAGCGATCGAACATATTATAAAAAGAACAGAGAACAGCAGCTTCATGATGGTTATTTTGAGTTTTCTAAACTACTGAATATTCTTTGAACAGATAAAAAAAACTGATATGAATTATGAGTAAATTTGAAAATTGAAAAACACTACTGACGGACTGTTGTCACACTCATGATTTATCTTTATACCCTGAAATTTTTGTCTAAAACCTTAAAATATGGAACCGAATAATTTTGATAAAATCATAAAACGCTCCCTGGATACCAGGAAGAAATACCATCAGCTGGAAATAAAAAGCAATGGAGTAGAATGGACTCCGGAAGAAGATGCTCTTGCTTACCTTACCGATGCCGGATTAATAGGAAGAAGCGTGATGTCTCATCAGAAAACATGGCTGAAAGAAGGCTCCGCCGAAGAACTGGAACATAAACTAGCAGAAAATATCTGGTGGCTGATCGTCCTTGCTGACCGCACGGGAATTGATATCAAAGAAGCCCTGGAAAAGTTCTTAACCAAAACAGAAAATATATTTCAATGAGTTATTGCCTGGCTATAGAGGGGATGCAGCCCGAAAGCAGAAAAGAACTGCACAAAAATTACCACGACAACTATTATGGATTTCCTATTCATGATGATAATGAACTGTTTGGAAGACTGATTCTGGAAATCAACCAGGCAGGCCTGAGCTGGGAAACCGTTCTGAAAAAAGAAGACAGTTTCAGAAAGGCTTATGACCAATTTGATATTCAGAAAATAGCAGGTTATACAGAAGAAGACCGTGAAAGACTGTTGAATGATCCGGGAATTATCCGGAATAAGCTGAAAGTGAATGCTGCTATTGAGAATGCAAAAACAATCATTGAACTGCAGAAGGAATTTGGTTCTTTTGAAAAATGGCTGGAGCATTATCATCCAATGACATTACAGGAATGGATGAAGCTATTCAAAAAAACATTCAAATTTACAGGGGGAGAGATTGTTAATGAATTTCTTATGAGCACCGGATATCTGAAAGGAGCTCATCATGAAACCTGTCCGATCCATTCAAAAGTATTGGCTCAAAAGCCTTTGTGGAGAAAGGTTGAAGGGAAATAGAATACGGATTATTCATTAATTAATAAGTCTGAATTCCTACGGAATGACAAATAGAACTGTTTGGCATTATGCACGAAAGATGTCATTCCGTAAGAATCTCAATTCTTTTATTCTGTCAGAAAGCCTCAAAACAAAGGATAGTATGTGATGTTATTTTATTTCATGCTTCTTACCGAAACATCAGGTTTTTCACCTTGTGGGACAATGAAAATAGCATTATCGCTGATTGTATCTCCAGGATCAAAATAATAACTTCCCGTTACAGGAATAGTACTGGAGATGAATTTTCCGGATTTATCATAAGCAGAATAGGTAACATTAATCATTTGAGCCTTCATTTTTAATTCTATCTTTTTAGAGGTGAGTCTGGCTCCGGTGGCATTAATGCAATCCAGTTCTACAAGGCCTATGTTGCTTACAATTTGAGGAAAGGCTGATAATCTGATGTTGTATGCCTTATCTGAAGTATTCTTTACCGATGCAGAAACTTTATATCGGTCGTAGGATTTTCCACCGGTTTCTACACTTTCTTTATTGAGGATATTAAAGGTAACCGCCATTCCGTTGATATCGATAGTCTGGCCGTCAGAAATTTTTTGAGCATGTGTATGTATTCCAAGAAACACAGCGATAGGGCACAATAGTGAAAGGATGAGGTTTTTCATAGCATTGCTTTATCTACTTAAAGATAATTATTTTTACTCAAAATAATGTGATGTAGAATTTTTTTTACACTATAAACCTTTTGAATATTATTTTTTCATGATTTCTTTGTGCTCATTTCCCCATTTCTCAAACTCAAGAATGATGGGCTTCAATTTATAGCCGATTTCTGTAAGTTCATATTCTACCCTTGGTGGAACTTCTGCGTATACGGTTCTGGTAATAATTTTGTCTTCTTCCAGTCTGCGGAGCTGAAGAGTAAGCATACGTTCAGTAATATTCTGAAGCTTCTTTCTAAGTTCCCCGAATCTCATTTTCCCGTTGATCAGATAACAACAGATGGCCAATGCCCATTGCCCTCCGATAATGTTGGATGCATAGATTTCCGGACATTCATCAGCCAGTGCTTGCTTATTGGCAAAATTGGTAGAGGTTTCCTTTATTTTAGTCATTACTTACATTTTTTATAGTACCATACAATAGGTTGCTAATGTACGAAATGTAAGTTACGTATTGTAATTTTGTAATAGAAATTTAAACATAATGAAAACATTAGTGATTGTGACGCATCCTGATATTGAAAAATCAGCGATCAATAAAAAATGGATTGATGAATTGAAAAAGTATCCTGAAAAATACACCGTTCATCAATTATACGAAACTTATCCCGATGGAAAAATTAATGTAGCTCAGGAACAGAAAATGATGGAATCTTATGACAAGATTGTGTTTCAGTTTCCTTTTTACTGGTTCAGCAGCCCGCCGCTTCTGAAACAATGGCTGGATGAGGTTGTTTTGTATGGTTGGGCATATGGAAGCAACAGCGGATTTAAACTGGCAGGAAAAAAAATGTCACTGGCTGTTACGGCAGGAATTGATGAAAAAGGATACACTGCATCCGGAGAATACAAATACACGATGAAGGAACTTTTCCGACCTTATGAACTTACTTTTGATTATATAAAAGCCGAATATAAGGAACCTTTCGTTTACTACGGAATTGAAAGAGATTCTACAGATGAATGGATCAACAGAAGTGTTCCCATGTATCTGGAGTTTCTGGATAATTTGTAATAATCAATAGGAATCTATTTAGACTTTTGTATTAAATAGATTCCTATTTCTCCTATGATTAAAAATATACCTATAATTAAAAAAGGAAACCAAAGGATAATAGATATTTCACCTAATTTGATGATCAACTCAGGATAGCTCCCGGTTGCTGTAAATAATCCAAGAGAGGTAAAAAACATGATAATGGATAGGACAAACAGTGATAGTCCGATATAAAAGATGTACTTGTAAACTGATTTCATCTATTTTTTTTTATACTCTGTTGATCCTCTTCCCCGCAGCACTGGCAGATGTATTTCATAGTATTGTTTTATTTATAATGTTGGTAAAATTTATTGTCAAAGATCTCGGAAGGATCATATTTTCTTTTCAGTTCAAAGAAAGATTCTGCCTGCGGATATACCTTTCTCATTTTCTCTCTTCCAATATGAAGACGATAGGGAAGATAGAAAGTTCCTTCATTTTTTAAGGCAATATCTACCAGATGATTGGTCAGAATTTTCATGGCCTGTTCCTGTTTCTCTGTTTTCTTTTGATTGAATAAAAATACAAATCCAAAAACATCTTCCCTTGCATAATTCATATAACTGTCCTCATCCTTATTCACCGCACGGATGGTAATATTAAGCAAATCCAGCCCTGAATTTTTCAAAACCGGTTTTATCTCTTTGATAAACTGGCTGAAATTTCTTTCCGGAATAAAATATTCCTGCAGCAGATCTGTAGAATTGGGGTCTTTATTTTCAATGAGGGAAACGTGGTCATTAAGAAGTTCATTCCTTGAATACACTGCATTTTTAGTCATTTTATTCATTCCTGTTTCCAGATCCCAGCGAAGTCTTTTTCCATATTCACTGTTGACGGTGCTTCGGAACACCAGACGTTTGGTTTCCTCATTTTTAGCATTCTGAAGGGGCAGCGGTAATGGCTTTTCATTCGCTTTCTCAAAATAATTGATGGTTGCTTCCTCCAGAAAATGTTTATCTGAAATTCTTAACCTTCCGAAAACCAGGTTGACATCAGGATTTCCGGAAATGAATTTTTTATAATAATTGGGGTATTGGTCTGTGCTTAAACGGATGTATTTATACTGAAGAGCAGTATTGTCTACCACTTTTAATTGAACATCAAGAATAATCCCGAAAAGTCCGTAACCGCCAATTACCAGTGTAAAAAGCTCAGGATTTTCTTTTCGGCTGCAATTGAGGATTTTTCCACTGTGGTCCATCAGTGAAAAAGAAACAACACTTGAAGATATAGGAGGGAGATTTTTCTGCCATCCATGCCCGTTCACACTCATTGATCCCCCTACAGAGAAAGAGCTGAAGGCCTGCATCACGGCAATAGATTTCCCATGCTTGTCGAGGTATTTGATTGCATCTTCCCAAAGGGCACCGGAACCGATTGTCAGAATATTATTCTTTTCATCCAGTTCCATATGTTTATAAGGAAGCATGTTCAGAAGGATGCCGTCAGGGTAAATGGTGTGCCCTCCCATACTGTGCTGAGCGCCGGCAATAGAAATTTTTAACTTCTTTTCTTTGGCATATTTCAGGATTTGACGAAGCTGATTTTCAATTTCAGACGGGGAAGTCGGAACTTTGATCAGTGTATCGATCTTCGTTAAATTCAATTGGCTGGCATCATTGGTATATCCTTTAGGAATCTCGTTTTTGGCACCAGATTCATTCCATTTTGTTTTAAGAACATGAATAAAAGGAATAGAAAGGAAAATAAGAATCATGGCGATCCCAAGTATAAAAAAATGTCTCTTTTTCATGGATATTTAAAAAGCTAAAAATACTTAAAAATCATTATCCAACGGTAGGGGTATCCTCTTCTTTCAGGATTTTCTTCTCTTTCATGGTGAGCATCATTCTTTCATATTTGTACTTTTCCCAGTCGAATCTACTAAGGAAATCAAGTGCAGCCTGAAAACCTCTGTTGAAAAGCTCTTCCTTTTCGTCTTTTTTCATAAAGAAATTCAGCCAGCTGCTGGTACCACAGTTGACACTCTGTATACTGTATAAACGGTAAAAAGTATGTTTGGTAAGAAAGGTTTTGTCATTAAAGCCTTTCAGCGTATTGATGATATTTCCGGCATAACTGAAAGGAGTTTTAAGTATTTCTGAACTGGTTTTTCCTTTTTCCGAAAGAATAGCAGAGTCGTTCGTCAGCTGTACCCCGAAAAGCGGCATTCTCGGATAAAAGACTTCATCGGCATGAAACAGATCGATAGGGAAGTTGGAAATACTGCCTCCATCAATAAAAACACCTGCAGGGTTGATATCTTCGGGTTGGGTATTCATCCAATATCTCCAGGCATACTTTACGGAGCTATCATTTTTATTGATTTGTTTCTGAAAAGGTTCAAAGAAAAATGGAACTGCCATGGAAGCTCTTACAAACTCAGCGGGGCTGATGTGTTTCAGTTCCTCTTCAGACCAGTAGAGATTGGCCATGGTGGGAAGTTCCACCTTAATTTTTGCATTGATATCGGTGGTAATGACAACATATTCAGATTTCAGAAGATAAAACGGGTTGTTTTTATAATAATCATTATTGAGGGTACTTTCATAGAAAATTCTATATCGGGTCTGATCAATATGTTCCTTATTTTTTATTTTAATCTTTTCGATACTTTGCAGAGTCATTGTATAATATTCCTGATCGTTTCCGTATCGGTAGTTGAGGTTAAGATCGCGTTCCTTCTGAATAAATTTTTCGTTGAGGTGGGCAACTGTTTTGATTCCAAATTGATCCAGAGCCCTTTGCATGGTATTCTGAAAAACATTTCCGGGGTTGAGTCCGCTGTTTTCCTTTCTGAAATTATTATACAGTTTTTTAATGCAGAAAAAAAGAATGACAGCCGGAATCAGAGGAATCAGAAACATCAGTTTGGCGTTCAGTACCGTTGTTGGAGGAGCCAAAAAAGGAATACTCAGCAGGATAACAAACAGGATCGCAGCAATAACGGTATTGATCTTAAAAAAATCCTTATTGTTAAGCATGGCATGGAGCGTCGTTTTTACATAAGTTTTCCCATCCATGAAATCGGAAAAATCCCAGCTGAAAAGAATCTCTTTAATCAGTTCACTTTTGGGCTCTTCTTTGGTTTTACAAGCCGCAATAAGCATGGTATTAATAGCTCCGGCACTCGTTCCGGCGACCTTCAGAAAACGGATACCGAAAATTTCCAGTCCGTAAAGATAGCCTACCAGTGCACTTCCCCAGACACCACCGCCTTCCTGTACAAACTCTACATACTGATTCCCCGAGGAATCCAGAAGGTCAGAGAATTCTTTGGAAGATATATTTTCATGTAAAGTCAGCAGTTTATTCTTAGACTCCTGCGAAAGAGATGAATCTTCCAGAATTTTGTTAATGTTTTCAGTGGTCATGTATTTTGTTTTGGTGGGGAACAGGTCGCTACGACCCCGTAATTGATGCGATTACCATTGTCGGCGCCTCACATAAATAAAGGTGCTGATGACAACGGTAGCCATGACCCCTAAGGTTATGAAATATCCATGTTTATGATGAAGCTCGGGCATATTCTCGAAATTCATTCCATACACCCCTGCAATAAAGGTAATCGGCAAGAAATACACTGAATAAATAGCCAGAACTTTCATCACCTGATTGGCCTTTTGATCCGAAAGAGCGAGGAACATGGAAATAAGGTTGGTAATCTGAATATTCAAATGATCAAAATCTGCCACTACATCCTTATGTTTATCTTTTAAATCGACAATTTCGGAGTCCTGTAAATTCAATAATTTAAATTTATCAATAGCATCCGCAGAAATTACCAGCACCCGTGAATTTAACCCTGATTTTCGTTTCAGTTTATAAAGGCGGCGGATCTGGCTTGTATGATTGGTGTTTTTAAGAAAAATTTCATTCTCTATATTGTCCATCGTCTCAAACAGGCTCAAAGATTCATCATCAAAACTTTTCATGATCAATATCGCAATCATCAGCATGATTTGCTGAGGTTTAAGGTCTTCCTGAATTAAAGAAACTTTTTTCTTGGTCTCAGAAATACTTCGGGTTTTCATCCTGTGGATAGTGATAATGGTATTTTCCACCAGAAAAATTCCAATTTTGGTACTGATATCACTGATTGTATTAAGATTCTTTCTTTCCAGCTCTGTGCTTTCACGCAGTAAAAAGAATTTTACATTCCCGTCTTCTTCATATTTCGGGAGGTGATTAGGATCCATCGTATCTTCCAGAAGAAGATTGTTGATTTCATATCTTTCATGAAGAAATTTCAGGTCTTCTGCAGTAGGAGCCTCTACATCTACCCATTCGCACTGGGAGGTTCTGTATATCGTATCAATTGGCATAAAGTAAAAATACTAATATTTTGAAAAACTATGTGTTAAATA
>JASLCD010000259.1 GCA_030146295.1 Chryseobacterium sp. | reverse complement strand
AAATATAAAATTCACTAATACCCGATGGAGGGGTAATACTTCGTACTCCAACTAATGGGTCATAAGTATACGTGGTAATCTGATAAGCGGATAAATTACTTCTGAATGAAGTCAATGCTGATATAAATGCTGTTTCATCATTGTTTACTCCAGCATCTGCATCTATGTTGGAAGCATTAATGATTTCTACCCCCCCCGGAGACATTGCTGATAAACGTACATAAGTAACTCCTTCTATCTTCGCAATAGGAACTGTCTGATTATATCCCCAGACAATACTCACAGGAAGTCCTTCTCTTGTTGTATACTGAAGTAAATTTCCTTTATTATCATACATATCATAACTGATTGCAGCTTCCATTACTCCGTCGGAAAGATTTTGAGATAATGATGAAACAGGAAGTGGTAATCCGGTAGTTTTGGTATCAGCTTCTGCCTGGGTATATGGATATAAGGTTTCTGTTTTAGAAATTACCTTTCCATTTTTCTTTGTTTCCGTTTCAAGTGGAATACCAATCATATTCTTGCCGGTCAGGTATTGATTGTTTTTTTCCAGAGCATACTTATAATTCGTTTCTAATAAAGACTGATCAGAAAAAGTTGCTTTAATGTCCGTTAGTTGTTTGTCAGTATTATTATACTGATAATCGCTGGTCTGTGCAATTTTTTTAGCATTCACATTTACTGTATTGTTAAGAAGATCTGTTAACAGGATGTCTTCCATAAAATCAGTTTCTATGGTTTTCTTTAAAGTCGTAGAATAAGTGGTGATAGGCAGCATACCTATAATCCTGTTAAAAAGCTGAGTTCCCGGTGTTATGTTTGGAGGATACATTGTAGGAGTATAAACTTCCAATCCTACCAAGTTGTATATTTTATTTGTTGTATTAACTTCATAATCCTTCTCACTCATTTTTAACGCAAAAAAATTATTATTCTTCTTAACAAATGAATAGTGTTTAAGAAGTGTTCCATTATATTTGTCATAGAACAAAATTCTTTCAAGATTTTTCGTCATCATACCAATAATATATTCAATATTCTTCGGGGTGTAAATAACAGTTGCATCAGGTTCTCGTAATGGTTCAAATTGGTCAAATTCAGGCGCAGAAAAAACCTTTACTTCACCTCCTTTTTCAAAATCATCACCACCATGACTGATTGTAACATTAGGATAAAAATTATCATTATTTATATCTGAGAAAGAATAATTATTTATTCCAGATGTAAGACACAACTTTATAAGGCTATATGGAAATCCTGAGTCATCACAAATACCTTCAGAATACATATTCCCTAAGAGAAAATTTTGATAATTGGTCCTTGATAAAGGAAGGATATCCGCATTATGAATATTTTGGAAATTACTATAATATAATCTTTTGATATTAGAGATAGCACCTTCAACTGTTTGGTCGTACATTTTCTTCAACCTTAGACCATGATCCTCAGCTTTTGTATATCCAATATAGTAATCTGCATTAACAGATGATTCAAATGTAATATTGGGTCTTAAACATGTAATAACAATTTTATATTGATTATTAGGATTTGTATTGATCTCGATGATTTTATTAAAATCCATCTGAGTTTTTGGAAGATAATAGTTTTGGTTAATCAATGTCTGATTTGAAGTAACATCAATAACTTTTAAATTGGATGCTCCTTGATTATTAGGAATAGTAGACGGATCATCCTGATGGATATTAAAATTTAATGTTATTTTATTATCTAGTATAATATTTCCATGAATAGTCATTGAATCTTTAACCACTACAGGATAATAAGGGTCTGTGTTTGTTGCAACCGTTTTGTTATCACGTGTAGGTTTTTTAATACCTAGTGATTCATATTCAAAATGTGTACTCCCCTTTGTCGGGTAGGTAATAGATGTCAGAGTTCCTTTTTTAGCAAAATTAAAGTCAGCTCTTCGATCTGCAAAATTAAAAGCACCGAAATTCACATTAAAGTTCGCTCCCAATAAGTTAATATCAGGGATTGAGGTTGTATTTGATTTACCATTATTATATCCAAAAGTATCTATAGAAAAAGCATTTTTCCTAGGAACATTATTAGCTTCATCATATGTAAACACATATTCATTTTCAAAAGTTTTTGAGCCCTGAGAATAATTGTAATTCTGAAGTTTATTCAGGAAAAATTTGTCATATCCATCAATGTAAGTAAAATCTATTGTTTTTCTTTTTTCATTTTTATAAAATACATCAATAGAGGTCAGTTTATCATAAAATGAAAAATTATTCGCTTGATAATAGAAATTTATCGAAATATTATTTGAGGTTATTTTTGATATTTTCAACGGATTCATAAGCCTTAAAGTATTCACTGACGTTGGAGGATCTGGCTCATTTTGAGGATGACAACCTGCAGATGGGCCGATTAAGGTTATTGACTTGTATAGAGTAGTAGACAATACAATACTTTTTGTATAGGTCTTTTCATATTGAAAATTAATAGTATTGCCATCTGGATATTCTATTTTTGTCAGGTAAAAACTGGTTATTCCTGAAGTATTAAGAGACTCTCTACTAGCAGTAGTCTCTACAGCATTTTCCCCTCCCAGATAGAATTTCACTCCTTTATTTGTTGTGATGATAAAGGCATAGGTTTGCGAAAAGTTTCCTATAGTGTTTATTTTATATAAATGATCATCTGTTATCAGTACTGGATTAAGATTTTTGTCAAGATAAAAGCTTCCTGAATATCCGGGAACTGTAAAATTGAAAATATCAACCTGAGTATCATTTATATTACCATTAAGATAAGATGCCAGCTCTACAGCTTGTGGAGTACCCTCGTTTGCATTAGCTAGATTGACAGCAACCTGAGAGTCATTAAAATAGATTCTTTTGCTACTATCAACTGTTTCGTCAGCCTTTCCATATATTGTTCTATTGATAACTCCACTGGATTCAAGCACCCAGCTCATTCCTACACTTGTAGGAATATCATTTACCTTGACTCCAATTTTGGCGTAATTAAGGTTTACAGAATGCTCTACTCCGTTGCTTTTTAGATTATACACAGGAATGCTAATTGAAGCCATACCTCTGTATTCATTCAATGGTGTCTTCCCATATTCTGTTCTTAAAAATGATTCGGTGGAAGGAGGAACTACTTTTGGAATATCAAAAGGTTCAGGGTCTCCCTGTCCTTTAATAAAGATTATTGGGATAAATAATAATAAGTTTAAGAAAAATTTCATGCTGGTTATTTTTTTATCAATTTGGCATTCGCCATTTTATTGTTATCAGTCTTTATCGTCACCAGATAGGCTCCCTGTACCAAAGCCTGAGTATTCATCTTAGTCACCCTGTTCTTTGTTTTAATACTCTGAAGCTGTCTTCCTGACATATCATACAATAGAATATCAGCATCCTTAAAATCAAAACCGATTTCTATGTAAGCATAATCTGAGACAGGGTTCGGATAGATTTTGATATCGTATTTCTCAATCAGCTGATCAACCTGTTTGTCACCCAGCTTGACAATCTTCCAGTTTTCTTTACCCAATTCTTCTGCACTGGTTCCTGCCAAAACAATGGAACCATCTCTGTTGAGTTTTAAATCGGAAAGTCTTTCTTCCTTCT
>JASLCD010000257.1 GCA_030146295.1 Chryseobacterium sp. | reverse complement strand
AAATATAAAATTCACTAATACCCGATGGAGGGGTAATACTTCGTACTCCAACTAATGGGTCATAAGTGTAGGTCGTAATATGATAATTAGATAAATTATTTCTGAATGAAGTCAATGCTGATAAAAATGATGCTTCGTCATTGTTCGCAGCAGCCGTAGCATCTGTATTGGAGGCGTTTACAACAGTATCAATGAGCGACTGCTGAATATCTGATAATTTAGCTCCTTGGATTTTGGCAATAGGCTGAGTCAAATTATAACCCCAGATAATAACGGTGGAAATACCATCTTTCGTAGTATATTGCTGTAAATTTCCTTTAAGATCATATGTATCATACGTGATATCTGTTGAGACTATATCCTGAAGATCATATGATAATCCTGAACTTGGGAATAAGTTCAATGGATTATCATATTTGGTTTCTGTTTTGGAAAGTGTTTTCCCATTGAAAGTCTCTTTTTTCTCTAAAAGATATTTATAAATATTTTTATCAAGCAATTTGTTCAATAGTTTAGCTTGCGGATAGACATAATAGGTTTCATATATCCCGGTATCTGTAGTTTCCTTAGCATAATCTACATTGAAATCAAACTTATTTATTTGTGTCTCTTTTGACGAAGTCACAACTCTGTTTTGAGGATAGTAAAGGGTATTTGTAATTTTGTGATTTCTGATGTATATAGGATTCAGTTTCAGGTATCCCCCAGCCTGTTCTACCATGATCGGGGTAGCAGATAAAGTTTGGGTAGTATATTCATGGCTCTCCGAAGCCACAATTTGGTTAGCCGAATCAAACATTTCTTTCTTTTTTAACAATCCACTATTGTTAATATCTTCCATGTAATCCAGATTATCCGGCTGGCTGGTAGCCATTGAAGGATTTACATCATCTATACCTAGGAAGGTATATTTAGTGTACCCTCCATCCCGGTCAACTTCTTTTACATTTTTATAGATTATATTTCTATTAAGTTCATATCCGCCATACATCGTTATAAAATCAGAACTTTTTTTAAAGCCGGTAAACGGAGAAGGTACACCACTAGGACTATTGTTATCTGAAAACTTCTCATAATAATAGGTTTTAGAATTGGAAGCTTTTATTGAAGAGTCTGAATCAAAAGTTTCTATACTTTTGATTCTTACCCCATATTTACTTACATAGTTTTGAGGATTCTCAGACTCTGTTCTTTCTGAGACTGACAAGTGTCCGATCCCTGTAGTATTGCCTCCAATAGTAATGGTATGAGACCCGGCCCAAGCTACAGGCATATATATTCTTCCATAGCCATCTGCCGTCTGCATTAATGGTAAACCATCCACGAGAAAGGTAATGTTAGGAATGGTTTCAGGGTCAAGTAAAGGACTTGGATCATAGCTATTGACCTTGAAACAGAAAACAAGTTCTCTAAAGTCACCCTGTGGTTTCCCTGTGGTTGTCACATTAAAAGTGAAGGTACCATTTATTTTTGTATCAAAATCGAAAGAGGTTATAGGTTTAAAGTAATAAGATTCTTTTCCACTTAGATATCCTGTTCCTGACATCCAAGATGGCGGTTCAAATTGATTGGATTCAAAATTAAATTTAACATGGCCTTTGGTGGGCAGAACCATTTTTGACAGGCTTCCAATAGCAAAATATTTAGGATTATCGATCCACTCTCTTATAGGCTCAGGGTCAGTAGGGCATACATCAAATCCAAAATTAGGCGACGGACCATAATATCTGTCTGTTCCTGTTGTATTATAAACAAATGAACGAGCTTCTATTTCATTCCCTTGACTGTTCTTTTTACTCACTTTGTCAAGTGTTGTTGTATTATAAGTAACCGTATTACCATACTCATATTTATAATACGCAAAACCACCATATTCCAAATCGAGCTGTTGTACAAGCCTGTTTTGTGTGTCTTTCAATTCTACTTTTTTGATACGATAGCAATCAGCCATATTAGTAGTATTAGACTTGTACCTGTTCTCCGGGAAATAATCATATTCAATATTGATGACTCCATAATCTTTAGAAGTAATTTTTTTAGGTTTATAATCAGCCATAGAGAGTTGATATTCTGAATAAGGATATTCTGCGTAATCAATATTGATAATTTCCTGATCATCTGCATCCAGTACTTTTGTTAAATAATACGCTCCTGTGTAAACCTCATTATAATAATTATCAATGACTTTAACTATCTTGTTAAAAATATATTTATTCCCATATTCATCGGTGATTTTAAAGTCTAAGATATCATAGAATTTATTTGGTGAATTGGTGAATTCTATTTTTTCTTTGGAGGTTCCTAAATTCTGAACAGTAATATTAGTACCGCTTTTTCTGAAAACAAATTTTCCGGACATTCCAAATGCATTAAAATAGAATACATCATCGAACTGAAATAAATCCATATTCATCTGAGGATTATTAGCCGTTTTTTCATCTATAGCTCCAATGACTACTTTGGAAATAGCATTATTAATATTCATCAGACTCCATCCTAAACCAACATCTGAAGATTTTTGAAATCGTGCAGAATTTTTGACGTGATAAGACATTCCCAGATTAATATTTACATTCTTATTTCTTGTAGGGAGACCAAAAACAGGTACATCTATTTTTGGAACACCTGTTGAAATATCAACAGGCATATCCACATAAGTAGACAGGTAGGAAAGTGTGGGTATAGGTTTGTCAAATTCCGAAGGGTTGATTTGTGCTTTGAGGCATATACAAAATGCCAACAAAAGAAAAATAAGGTATTTTCTCATTGTGTTTTATTTCTTAATTAGTTTGGCATTGGCCATTTTATTGTTATCAGTCTTTATCGTCACCAGATAAGCTCCCTGAACAAAAGCCTGAGTATTGATCTTAGTCACTCTGTTCTTGGTTTTAATACTCTGAAGCTGTCTTCCACTCATGTCATACAATAGAATATCGGCATCCTTAAAATCAAAACCGA
>JASLCD010000250.1 GCA_030146295.1 Chryseobacterium sp. | reverse complement strand
ATAAAACCGAAATTCTAATGATAAAAAACTTTATTAACAGACCGGTTTTATCCACCGTAATCTCAATTTTGATTGTGATTCTCGGTGTACTAGGGCTGATCTCGTTACCGGTTACACAGTATCCGGATATTGCACCGCCTACGGTGAGTGTTTCCGCAAACTATACGGGAGCCAATGCCGAGACGGTAATGAAAAGTGTAGTGGTACCTTTGGAAGAACAGATCAACGGGGTGGAAGGAATGGATTATATCACTTCCAGCGCCGGGAACGACGGTTCTGCCCAGATCCAGGTTTTCTTCAAACAAGGAATAGACCCTGATATTGCAGCGGTAAACGTACAGAACCGTGTGGCCAGAGCAACTCCGCTTTTGCCATCGGAAGTAACGAGATCGGGAGTGGTTACTCAGAAGCAGCAAACCAGTGCCCTGATGTATATGTCTTTCTATTCTGAAAATAAAGATCTTGATGATGTATACCTTCAGAACTTTTTGAATATTAATATTATTCCCAACCTGAAAAGGGTAAATGGTGTGGGGGATGCCAACGTTTTCGGAGGTAAAAACTACTCTATGAGAATCTGGCTGGATCCGGCAAAAATGGCTGCCTACAGTGTAACTCCTACCGATGTTACCAATGCTATCAACGAGCAGAGTAGAGAAGCAGCAGCAGGTTCTATTGGCCAGAACAGTGGAAGTTCTTTTGAATATATCATCAAATATGTGGGTAAATTCAACGATAAAGAGCAGTACGATAATATTATCATCAAATCTCTTGCAAACGGACAAAATCTGATGCTAAAAGATGTTGCTAAAGTAGAATTGGCAGGTCAGTCTTATACAGGAATCGGGGAGAACGGAAACAATCCTTCCATCAGTATGGGGATCTTCCAGACTCCGGGATCCAACGCTCAGGAGATTATTAAAAATATCAAAACGTATCTGAAATCTGCTGAAAGTACTTTCCCGAAAGGAATTAAATATACTTTTAACTTTGATACCAATGAATTCCTGGAAGCTTCCATTGACAAAGTAGTACATACCCTGATTGAAGCCTTTATCCTTGTATTTATTGTAGTATACATTTTCCTTCAGGATTTCAGATCTACCCTGATCCCGGCTATCGCGGTTCCGGTATCTATTGTAGGGGCGTTCTTCTTCCTGAATCTTTTTGGATACTCGCTAAACTTGCTCACCTTGTTTGCATTGGTACTGGCCATCGGTATTGTGGTGGATGATGCCATCGTAGTTGTAGAGGCCGTGCATGCGAAGATGGAACACGGTATTTCCGATGCCAAAAAAGCAACAGTAGAGGCAATGGATGAGATTACCGGGGCTATTATCTCTATTACATTGGTAATGGCAGCAGTATTTATACCGGTGACTTTCATTACCGGGCCTACAGGGGTATTCTACCAGCAGTTTGGTATTACCCTGATCATTGCGATTATCATTTCTGCTATTAATGCATTAACCCTGAGTCCGGTTTTATGTTCATTATTCTTAAAACCTCACGCAGAGCACCATAAAGAGTACAAAAATTTAAACCTGTTACAGAAGTTTTTCTATAAGTTTAATATTGCTTTTAAAACAACTACTGAACGTTACGGAAGAGGATTTGTATTCCTGCTAAGACATAAATGGGTAACCCTTATTATTTTTGCTGTTACTGGAGGAATCTTATTCTGGGCAAGCAGCACTATGAAGAAAGGGTTTGTACCTACAGAAGACAGAGGAATTATCTTTACAGATGTTCAGCTTCCTCCGGGAGCTTCTATGGAAAGAACTTACAACGCTTTGAAAACACTTCAGGCAAAAGCACTGAAAGTTCCGGGAGTTCAGAATGTAACGATTTCTACCGGAAGAGGATTCCTGTCAGGGAACGGAAGTAACAACGGTCTTGCCTTTGTTAAGCTGAAGCCATTTGAAGAAAGAAAAAAAGATGGACAGACTTCTGAAGATATCACCAAAAAATTATTTGGAATTGTAGGAGCTGTTCCTGATGCGAAAGTAGTATTCTTCCAGCCGCCAAGTGTACCAGGTTTTGGTAACAGTGCAGGTTTTGAAATGGTATTGCTGGATAAATCAGGGGGAGAATATGCAGATCTGGATAACAAGACCAATGAATTCATCGGTAAGCTGATGCAGAGACCGGAAATTCAGTTTGCACAGACGTCATTCAACACCAAGTATCCTCAGTATCAGATGGAAATCAATGTTCCTTTGAGCAAACAGCTTGGAGTTTCTGTAAATGACATCCTGGCAACCATGCAGGGGTATATTGGAGGTATTTATACGGCCGACTTTACCAAGTATGGAAAGCAATTCAGAGTAATGGTTCAGGCACTTCCTGAAAACAGAAAGAATATTGATAATCTGAACCAGCTCTATATCAGAACAGGATCAGGGATCATGTCTCCGATTTCACAGTTTGTGACATTGACAAAAGCATACGGACCACAATCTGTAAGCCGTTATAACCTGTTTACCTCAGTGAAGGTGACAGGAGCCAACTCCGACGGATACAGTTCCGGGGATGCAATTGCTGCGGTACAGCAGGTGGCAGATGAAACTCTGAATCAAAACTATGCGGTAGAGTTTACCGGGTTAACCAGAGAAGAATTAAATTCAGGATCTCAAACCCTTCTGATCTTCGGGTTAAGTTTGATCTTCGTTTACTTTATCCTTTCTGCACAGTATGAAAGTTATATTCTTCCGTTGGTTGTAGTGATCTCTTTACCTCTTGGGGTAATGGGAGCTTATTTCGGACAGAAGATTATGGGATTGGAAAATAATATTTATTTCCAGATTGCCCTGATCATGCTTGTGGGACTGCTGGCGAAAAATGCGATCCTTATCGTGGAGTTCGCTGTTCAGAGAAGGCATCATGGTGAAACAATTGTCATGTCGGCCATCAATGCAGCGAAAGCCAGAGTGAGACCGATCCTAATGACATCATTCGCCTTTATCTTCGGTTTGTTACCATTGGTACTGGCAAGTGGAATTGGTGCAGTAGGTAACAGATCCATCGCTACGGGAGCGGCAATCGGACTATTGATAGGAACTATTTTAGGATTATTTGTAATTCCTGTTCTGTATGTGATCTTTGAAACACTGCAGGAAAAAATTAAACCTATCAAAAAAGAAGATATCAATTTAGCAGAATAAAATTAATTAGAGAAGCTGGAAGTTAGATAGCAGTTTAAGCTATGTCTGACTTCCGGCCTCTAACATCTAATTTCTAATTTTTTATAATGAAGAGTTTATTAAACATCATAAAAGGAATCACTTTTTCAGTTTTCATACTCGGGGCCATCTCATCCTGTATGGCAAGAAAGGAGTATGAAAGACCGAAGAACGTAGTGGACGAAAAGCTTTTCCGTACAGATATGCTTCCTTCAGACAGTACCAGTATCGCAGATATTTCATGGAAAGAGATATTTACCGATCCGATATTACAGGGACATATTTCTAAAGCACTGGAGAACAATCTTGATATCAGAATTGCTTTGGAAAGTATCAATTCTGCAGAAGCCTATCTTAAACAAAGCAAAGCTGCTTATCAGCCGACACTTTCTGTCGGACCCAATTATACCTTTCAGACTCAGTCTATCAATACTCAGTTTGGACAGATTATCGGGTCGAGACGTTATGTGAATCAGTTTGACATTACGGCAAGTATCGGATGGGAAGCAGATATCTGGGGGAAATTAAAAGCACAGGAGAAAGCACAGCTGGCCACTTATTTAGGAACTGTTGCTGCCCATAAAGCGGTAAAAAGCAGTCTTGTGTCTTCTATTGCTTCTGCTTACTATCAATTGTTAACTTTTGATGCACAGAAGAGAATTATTACGGAAACCATTGCAGTAAGAGAGAAAAATTTAGAAGCTACAAAAGCTTTGAAAATTTCAGGAACAGTGACTGAAGTTGCGGTACAGCAGAGTGAAGCACTCGTTTTCAATGCCAAATCATTACTGATTGATATCGATACACAGATCCAGTTGCTTGAAAATACGATGAGCCTTCTGATGGGAGAACCCTCTCATTCTATTGAAAGATCTACACTGGAAGGGCAAAAGCTTCCGATCGATCTGAAACTGGGATATCCGACACAGCTTCTGGCCAACCGTCCGGATGTAATGAAAGCAGAATTTGGCTTAATGAATGCTTTCCAACTGACGAATGCTGCTAAGGCTCAGTTTTATCCTACTTTAAAATTGACAGGAAGCGGAGGACTGCAGTCTGTGGATATTGACCACTTATTCAGTGTAAATTCATTGTTTGCGAATGTAGTGGCAGGACTGGCTCAGCCGATCTTAAACAAAAGACAGATCCAGACCAACTATGACGTAAGTCTTGCCAATCAGGAAACAGCTTATTTAAACTTCAGAAAGACAGTTCTGACTGCCGGAAAAGAAGTTTCGGATGCCATCAGAGTGTTCTCTGTACAGGATTCATTTATTGAATTGAAGCAAAAAGAACTGGATGCCTACAAAAAATCGGTTGACTATTCACAGGAATTAGTGAACTATGGTATGGCCAACTATCTTGAAGTGTTGAATGCAAGTGTGAATTCATTGAATGCAGAACTGAACATTTCCAACGCAAGATACAGTAAAATGAAAGCAGCTGTAGAGCTTTATCAGGCTTTAGGCGGAGGCTGGAAATAACCATATTCAGCTATTTAATAAAAAAAACGTATGTCATTTCTGGCATACGTTTTTTTATTGTGAGTTAAAAGAATCTTTAAAAATAACTAGAGGGTCACCAATATTTCCATCGCTTTTTTCTCTTTTTCTGATATCGTTTTTAAAATATCCGAAGCCTGTTGAATATATTTTATTTCTTTTGTCTGGCTCACTTTTTCAAACAGCTGAGACACATTTGTCCAGAGTCCGGCAATTTCTGTGAAGGCTTCATAGCCTGTGTTCAGCGGATCAAGCTGAATCAGTTCATAACTTTCTTTCAAAAAATCACGGTATAAATTTCTGAACAAAGCACCACCGGTTCCTGCTTTTTCCATGAGTAAGGCCGCTTGCTTAAATTCTCCTTCAATATCTTTACTTGTACTGAACCATTTGACAATTTCAGTACTTGCTTTTAAAATCCCTTTATAAGAAATATTGGTAATGGGTGGATTCAGATATTCAGCTGCATTATTCTTGATTGCAGTGATGATGACTTTTTGCAGATCAAATTTTTTGTCTGTTTTTCTGATGGTATAATACATATTTTTGGAAGCCATCGGACCTTTTTCAGAACGGGCCATAGCCAGACTATTTAAAGATGTTTGTACTTGTCCGCCCTGTTGTCTGGTATCAATCAGGAAAGCATTTTCATCATCATAGCCATAAATAGCAGCATAATGTCCGGCAAAATGGAAAGGATTTGAGAAATATTCAAGATGATAGCAATCCATTTTCAAGCCTACTGCGTGGCCACTATTGAGAAGCTCTTTTACCTGCTCCCAGGCCTTTTGCTGTGAAGTAGTTTCTTTTACCATTAAATCAAGATTCAGATTTTTAGCTAAATTCTGAGTGAGCAAATCTGGTTTTATTCGTCCTCCGATGAAAGGGAAGTCCATCGTTTTCATATTCCAATAGATAAAGCCTAAACCTTCACCCAACCCAAAAAGTATAGGCTCGGAAAGTTCAATTCCGATGTGTTGTAATAATGTTCCTGTGGCAGTAGTTTCACAGTGCTGTCCGTTGAAAGGTTTCAGGTTTTCTATTTTCATTTTTGGAGTCGGTTATTAATTTTTAGGCAAAGAAAATTACATAAATATCATCATATAGAAATTCAATTTTGCGAAAATTCTGTGTTAAAATTTTTTAAAAAGTAGAATTGATTTGTATATATGTATTCAACTACGTAGTTTTGTACTTTAAAATATAACACTATGAAATTAAAGATACAATCCATAGGGAATTCCTACTCAGAACAGGCCATTGATCTGATTTTGACGATCCAGCAGAAAGAGTTTAATATTCCGATTACCATAGAAGATCAGCCAGACCTTTTGCAAATTGAAAGTTTTTATATATCAGCCGGAGGTAACTTTTGGGGCGCTTTTGTAGATGGCGAACTGGTAGGTTCTATAGCGCTGGTTAAATTTGACGACAGGGCAGGAGCCATCAGAAAAATGTTTGTAAAAAAGGAATTCAGAGGAAAAGAACTGAATATTGCACAGGAGTTATTGGAAGTTTTGATTTCTTTCTGTCGCGAAAACAGAATTGATGATTTATATTTGGGAACCATAACGGTACTGAAAGCAGCCCAGCGTTTCTACGAAAGGAATGAATTTGTAAAGATTGAAAAAAGCGATCTTCCCGTGAAATTCCCTTTAATGAGTGCCGATGATGTTTTTTACCATTTAAATATTGACTGAATATGAATGTGATCAACGAGGCAGGAATTCTTGCCATATCCACCAGGCTGCACCGCCTCAGTGAACAATTGAGAAAAGACGGAGCGCTTATCTATAAAGCATTCGGAATTGATTTTGAATTGAAATGGTTTCCGGTTATTTTCACCATTTATAAAAAAGAAATAGCAAGTGTTGTCGAAATAGCCAATGAAATAGGGTATACCCATCCGTCTACGATAACTTTACTCAAAGAACTTGAAAAGCAGGACTTGATCCAATGGGAAAAAGATAAGCAGGATGAACGAAAAAGACTGTTTAAACTGACTTCAAAAGGGAACGAACTTATTGAAAAAATGAAACCCGTTTGGGAACTGATGGCTCAGGTTTTAGGAGATATTTCAGACAATAAAAACAATCTGCTGACTGCGATTGATGAAGCAGAGGAGAAAATTGCCAATCAGTCTTTTTATCAGAGAGCGTTACAGGTGAAGAACTCGAAAAAATAATTTATTCTGTTATGATGTCAAGTGGATCTCTGACAGGCATGATACTTTTTAAATATTCTTTATCTTCTGCAGTTAACTCATCTATACCAAGAGCAATATCTTCCCATGCTTTTCCGTCTTGACGTGTAAGGGCAAATTCGATGGATTGAATTTTAGGTTTTTTATGTAGACCCAATATTCTTAGATCTATTCTTTGTCCTTCTTTTATTTTTCCTTCTGCAATTTGTCCTATTAAGAAAAAATTTCTTCCTGTAATCTGAAATGCAGTACTGAGCTTAAATTGGGCAACCGTTAAATGATGCCAGTTATATCCACAATATCTGCATTGCTTTGCATGTGGAGTACGGGCAAGTTTATGGCATTTGGGACAATTGTTGAGAAAAACTTTTTCAGGAGTTTCTGCCATGATCCGGGTTACAACATTTTGTTCAAAAACTTCATATCCATGTTCTAATAGTTGTATGACTTCAGGATCAGAATTGATCCAGCCCCGCTCTATCATTACCTTTCTTATATATGCACTTTCAGAACTCTTCAAAGTATACATATGATGATTCAGTGCTAATGCTTCATCCTTGGTCATTAATTTACTAAAATATCTTATAATATAATCTATAGTTTCTCTGTCCATATCCGATTGAAAAGGTAGAATATTTTTAATGATTTATTTTGTCTAATTTATCATTTATTTTCTGAAGATAAGTTTGCTTATTACGAAATTAAAATTTTAATACTGACAAACTATTGTCACTAAAGTATTTTAATTTTACATGATCAATAAAAGAAAAAGCAATGGGGAAAATTGCAGAGAAAAAAACTTTCAATGTTAATACCAAGGCAGAGTGGCGGCAATGGCTGGAGCAGAATCACCATATAGAACAATCGATATGGCTTATCTGTAACACCAGAAAATCAAATTTGCCCATCGTTCATTGGACAGATCTGGTAGATGAAG
Source organism: Chryseobacterium sp. (assembly GCA_030146295.1). GTDB lineage: Bacteria > Bacteroidota > Bacteroidia > Flavobacteriales > Weeksellaceae > Chryseobacterium. Next base: position 14,999 of record JASLCD010000250.1, on the reverse strand, counting down.
CCCTTTGTTTTGGCTGGATTGACAGTACAAGGAAGACGATTGACGAAGGTTCATTTATGCAGTTATTCAGCAGACGCAAGCCGAAGAGTACCTGGTCAAAAATTAATAAAGATAAGGTTCAGAAGCTGATAGAAAATAATCTGATGACAAAAGCAGGATTTGAAACCATCCGCATTGCCAAAGAGAATGGCTCCTGGAATATTTTGGATTGTGTGGAAGATCTTACCATTCCTGAAGATCTGAATGAAGCATTTAAACTGCATGAAGGTTCCGAAACCTATTTTCTGAGTTTAAGCAAATCCATAAGAAAAATGCTTTTGCAATGGGTTGTGCTTGCCAAAAGACCTGAAACCAGAAAGAATCGTATTGACGAAATTGCCATACATGCGGCTCAGAATAAAAAACCTAAAAACTTTTAATTTTCAAATCTATGTTTAAAATAAAACAGGCTGTCGCAAAAGAGGACAGCCTGCTGAATTCATTATTGAAATGATATTATCAGAATCTTAAAGTGGCTGCAACAGACCAGGTTCTTCCAAAACCAAGGAATCCTGTATTACCGTCTGCAACACCCTGATACACTCTGCCAGCTTCCTGATACGTTTTTCCGGCATCCGGACCATTGGCAATTTTGTCACCTGCAAAAATATTGGAGCTCAATTCAGAAATATAATATTTGTTGAATAAGTTGTACACATTCGCTCTCAATGTTAAAGATTTTTTCGCATCAAGTGTGAATTTGTAAGAAGCCCCTACATCGAATAAATGATAGCTTGGCAATTTTACAATTCCTTTTTCTCTAGCCGCCTCAGTAAGGAAGTTGATCGGGTTGAACTGAGCATAAAGCTTGTCATAATATTCCCAGTTAGCATCAATACTGAATGCTTTGGTGATATTGTAATCTGCTCCGATGCTCGCTGTTGTCTGAGCAGCATCTCCAACTTTCAGGTCTTTGATATTGATCACTCCTGTAGCTCCTGCTATTTCCTGGTTGGTTTGAACATCCAGAATGTTGAAGTTAGCATTTCCTTTGTACTTCCAGTTACCCAATGATACCATTCCTCTTAATCTAAGGTTAGTAAAAGGTCTTGCCTTTGCTTCCAATTCGATTCCCTGGTGTAGCTGTCCTACATTCAGTGCATTATAGAAATAAGCATTTCCAAGGCTTAACTGAGAGAATTTCGCAACATCTGCTGCCGTAGCGTTGAATGTTCTTGAAATAAATCTGTCATCCCACTGCGTTCTGTAAGCATTGATGTTCACATCGATATAACGCGATTTGAAACCATATCCTAATTCTACAGAGAAGATTCTTTCATTCTTAGCATCATTGTAGATGTTTTGGTTTGAAGGGAACAAAGCATTGAATAATGGCTGTCTTGAAATAACCCCGGTATTGAAAAATACATTGTGGTGATCATCTATATTATAGTTGGCACCTCCCTTTATGATATATCCAGTTTTGTGGTACCATTTTGTTTCCTGATTTCCTGGAGTATACAGCATATAATCCACTCTCTTGTAGTACTGCTCAGAAACTGATCCCTGAACGGATGCACTTAGTTTTTCAGAGCTGTATTCAACCATTCCATATAATCCTGCCCATTTTACCAAACCTTCGTTGTGGATAGATACTTTCTGAGCATCTTTAAGTTTCGTAAGAGGTTCCGGTTTTACAGTATTGTTGATATAGTATCCTTTTGGAGCATTTGCCGTACCGGAAACAAACAATGCATCTGAGCCCAACATATCGGTCACAATATCATAAAGTGCCCCTTTGTAAGTTTTAAGATCGATACCTCCGTTGAAGGTCCAGTTATTTTTTTTGTAATTAAGGTCTGCGATTACTCCATACCAGTCATGAGCATTGATACTCTGTTTTCTTACGATACCATTGGTTCCGTTCAGAGTAGCTACATATTGTCCGTTATAATCAGTAGGGGAGCCTGCAGGTGCGGTAAAGGTTGACTTCTGGAAAGTATTTCCGTTATAATCTGTTACCATACCACCTCTGTTATAGCGGTAGATCATATCCCAGTTGATCGTACCGTCTCCGCCTGCTCCATAATTCATGAAATTCATAGTTTGCCCGGCTGCGTTTTTGATAGAACCGTTAAGACCGGTACCTCCACCGCCACGTCCCCATGAACCATAAAGAACCGTAGATAATTTCAGGTTATCATTCATGGTCCAGTCCCAGTTCAGGGATGCAATAGGCTTGTGATAGAAGTTAGGAGCCAGGTTGAACTGAGAACCATTCAACATTCCTGTCTGAGGATTGTATCTTCTTCCATAAGTATCAAATTGCTGTAAAGTAGCTACATTGGCTCCGGTTGCAGAAGATCTTCTTGTATCATGTACCTGCGGAGCTCCGGTTGCAATTAAATTGAACGCATGTTTTTCATTGGGCTTAAATCCTGTTGAGAAAAACCATGAGTATCCTTCTCCTTTTGTTCCATTGATGTATCCATCCCCTTGCCAGCGGGAAAGCAATACAGTTGTTCCCCATTTGTTCTTTAATCCGGAAGAGTACATTGCAGATATTCTGGAGTAGTTATCGTTACCAACCTCTCCTTTGATCATGGCTTTCTGCTCAGAATCGGTAGCTTTGGTTACGATATTGATTGTACCACCTACAGAAGGAACTACAAATTTGGAAGCTCCCAAACCTCTCTGGATCTGGATGTTGCTTGCAATATCTGCCAATCCTGTCCAGTTGGACCAGTATACAGTACCTCCCTGCATGTCATTTACAGGCTGTCCGTTGATGATTACTGCAATGTTTGCCCCATCAAAACCTCTCATGTTGATTCTGCTGTCTCCGAATCCTCCACCTACTTTGGTCACGTAAACGGATGGAGTAGACTTCATAATTTCAGGGAATTCTCTGTTTCCCAGTTTCTCCTGAATCTCTGCTGCTTTAATGTTGGAAACCGCAACAGGTGTTTTTCTCTCTTTGGCTGTTTGGGAAAGGTTTCTACCTACCAACATAACCTCATCAATAGATTTAGATTTCTCTAAAGAATCCTTCGTACTTTGCCCATAATAGATGGCAGCCGTAGGTAATACAAGCGCTATAATTAGTCGCTTTTTAAAAGTAATGCTCATGAAATAAACTAGCGTGTTTGATTTTAAGGCTGCAAAGATGAATAATTATTTTTGAATTAAGTATTAAATCTTGACGAAGTGACATTCTATTGTGTGCATATATTGCATGATTACTCGTTTTTTTGGATGTATTAATTATTTCAGATATTTAATTTACAATTTGTTATAGAAATGAATTATGATAAAAAACAGTTCTGTTCAGAATGGATAAAATAATTATGCTGTGCCTGCAAAAATCAATCACTGTCTGCTTTATTCTCATTGTTTTTTTTGATTGGTTAATTTTGTATCATTATTAATATATTTGTAGATCTGTTTTGTATCGGTTTCTCATTTTATATCGGATTTCAGCAAAGTCTGAGATATTGGATAGTTATTATATTTTATAATGTAAGATGGGAAAGACGCCAACTCTATAATTCAAAAATTAAAAAAATGACTCAGCTCAGCTTGTTCGATTCAGAAGATTTGTATGAATTTCCAAAAGATCTTTTGGAGTACAAAGAGCATTTCCTGAACAAAGAAGAGGCAGACCGGCTTAAGGATCATCTGCTCCAAACAGCTCCCTGGAAACAGAGGACTCAGAAAATGTATGATAAAACGGTTCTGACCCCACGATTAACCGCCTGGTATGGGGATCCGAAAACGGATTATCCATTAGGAAATGGTGAAGTGGACAATAACCTCTGGACTCCCGAATTATTTTCTTTAAAACAAAGGATAGAAGAAACATTCGGTTATCAGTTCAATTCTGTATTGCTGAATCTGTACCGGGATCATAATGATTCTGTTGCCTGGCACCGCGATAAGGAAAGCAGATATGGAAACCGTCCGGTGATAGCATCCATAAGTTTAGGACAGACCAGGAATTTTGATTTCCGGAAAAAAGATCATCATCAGAGCAAATACAGTCTGCCTCTTCCTCACGGCTCATTATTGATCATGAAAGGAGACTTGCAGGAAAACTGGGAACATCGTATTGCTAAGTCTGTATCCTCTATGAAGGAACGCATCAATCTTACATTTAGACTGGTTCAAAAGATGTAATATATTTATTCATAATATTTTATGATGGTTTAAATCTCCTTTTTGGCCGATAAATTGGTGTATTATATAAAAGAAGTTCTTAATGACTTCATTTATCACCACATTAAATTTATTATTATGAAAAATTTTGTAGTAACAATTTTTGCGTTGGCTGCTTTGACAGCCTGCAAAAAAAACGAACCGACATCGTCTAATGCTCCGGAAAGCAACACAATGTCTCCCCCCGCTGAATCAGGAATGACAGTAAGCGATTCCACCAAAATGCAGGAATCCAAAGACCCGAAAAATGCTCTGAGTGATCAGGATAAAAAGTTTGCAGATGCTGCGGCTAAAGGAGGAATGATGGAAGTTATGATGGGAAAACTGGCAGCAACAAATGCTGAAAATTCAGTTGTAAAATCTTTGGGAGCAATGATGGTAACAGATCATACCCAATTGAATGACGAACTGATGAAATGGGCTTCAGGGATAGGTTACACTTTACCTGCAGGTTTAGATGCTGAAAAACAGAAGATGTATGATGAGCTGAAAGCTAAGAAAGGAAAAGATTTTGATAAGAAGTATACGGATCTTATGGTCAGTGATCATAAAGAAGATATAGAAGCATTCAAAAAAGAGGCCTCCGATGGCAAAGAATCTTCTCTGAAGTCTTTTGCTGGTAAGGCTCTTCCTACACTGGATCATCATTTAAAAGAATCTGAGAAAGCAAAAAATAGTGTAAAGTAGATAAGCTTAATGTCTTTATATGATTAGCATCATAAGATAGACAGGATATAATTGATATCTTCGAAATGATTAAAATTCATTTTGTTCCTGATTAATAAGCTCCTCTTTTTTTAAGAGGAGTTTTTATTAGGAATTCAACAGTTTTTTCGGGATGTATGAGGTTTTGCAAATCTTATTCCTGAGAAAGATCCTTTTTAAAATGAGCAATAAAATCTTCCGCCGTCGGAACATTTCCCAGATTGCTTTGGATTCTCTCCAGAAGATCACTGAACAAAGCTTCACCATTTAATACTTTCAATGAATATTCAAAAGGATATAAAGAAATAACGCCGCCATTATTGTTATATTTCAGAGTCATGAATCTTAAAGGAAATTCCGGGGTTTTGTCCCGGTACAGTTTAAATCCAAATTCATGGATCAGGTAGTATGAAAATGCTACTGTAAGCATAAGCCCAATTTCTTTGTCATCCTGATCGAATGTTTTACAATACAGATAAAATCCTGGATCTTCAGTAACGGCTTTATCTATATTATTAGGATGATAGATGGGATTTTCTACAGCCGGGGCTATTGTATTATCGATAAAAAAACTTTCTAACATTCTGAAAGAGCCGTCAACCAGAACTTCATCTGATAAAATCGGATCTTCAGTATACCGGTTATTAAAATATTCGTCTGTATATATTCCGTCTACTTTTGGACTTCCAGGCTGCTGCTGACCCGGTACATTTGTGTTTTTTGAAAATAGTTTTTTGAAAAAGTTCATGGTTGTCGTTTCAATAATGTATTGGTTTGACAAATATAAAAATTATTGATCATGAAGTGCTGAAAGATATTTCGACAATTAAAAGTCTGCTGCATTTTCTTTTTCCGCAAAAAAGCTGCACCTTTGCCTCAACAATGGGGTGCTGCTGATAACAGTGGCTGAGATGATACCCAGGAATATATTTCCACACCTGATCTGGGTAATACCAGCGTAGGGATTGCTTATATCATCTCATCATTTGATTTTGATAATTAATATGATGCAGGACATTTTACAACAGATTACCTGGCCTGAATGGTTTGGAGTCTTATTTTCGGTTATCCAGGTTTTACTGGCACGCAAGAACAATGCAAACAACTATCTTTTCGGGATTGCCGGTATTTTGCTTACTTTATATGTGATGCTTACCTCCAGGCTTTATGCTGAATTTACGCTAAATCTTTATTATCTGATTATGAGTATCTACGGATGGCTGTACTGGAAATTCGGGAAACAAAAATCCGAAATGGAAATTTCCGTTACCACCACCACAGAAAAATGGATTACCGGAGGAATTGTTCTGGGAACGTTTATCTTATTCTGGTCTTTTCTCACTCATTTTACCGATTCCGATGTTCCTATCTGGGATTCTCTGGTAAGTGCTTTTGCCTGGGCAGGAATGTGGCTCATGGCAAGAAGAAAAATTGAAAACTGGGTGATACTGAATGTCAGTAATATTATCTCCATCCCTTTACTGCTGCACAAAGAATTGTACCTCTATGCTGTTTTAGCGTCATTCTTATTTTTGGTGGCTATTTCAGGGTATATCGAATGGCAAAAAATCATTAAATCCAAAGCTAATGCTGAGTACTAAAGAAATCAGACAGGAACTTCATGAAGCCTCTGTAATTTCTGATAAAGTGATACAATATATTCATGAGGAAGGACTGCTTAAAATCTGGGTTCCCCAAAAATATGGAGGACTTGGCTATCGTTTTGAAGAAGGTCTGAAATCATTATTTGGCTGGGCACAAACAGACGGAAGCTTTGGCTGGATGCTGACACTTTGTGCGGGAGCCAACTATTTCTCAAGAAATATCAATCCTGAAGTGGCTCAATTGCTGTTTTCAAATTCTAAAGTCTGTTTCGGTGGAAGCGGAATGATTGGCGGAACTGCAGAAAAGCAAAATGATAACACCTATCTGATTAACGGATTATGGGATTTTGCAACAGGAGCACCTCATCTGACACACTTTACCCTGAATGCTATTGTTACAAAAGATGGAAAACCGATAAAGGACAGCATAGGCAAAGAGATGATTCATTCGTTCATCGTTCCAAAAGAACAGGCTGCAATCATTCCCAACTGGAAATCGATGGGAATGAAAGCCAGTGGTACTTATTCCTTTAGGATCGAAAATGTTATCGTGAGCGAAGATTACAGCTTTGTGTATGATCATTTTTTTACCAATGACATTCTGGATAGCATTCCGTTTCGGATTTTTGCAGATTTGACATTATTGGTGAATTATCTGGGAATAGCTTCCCACTTTATTGAAGAAGCAGAACTTATCCGTTCTCAGATCAATTTTAAAAGTTTTTCAGAGTCTGTTGAAAAGCATTTGGAAAAGGTATTGAATATTGCCGGAGAGGTTGAACATATTCTTGGTGATCACAAAGAAATTTCGGCAGAAAAGCAAAACGAAATTCATACATATGGAGTAGAACTGGTACAGCAATTATCCCATCAGATACTTTCTGTTTATACCCAACTGGGAATCAGAGCTACGGCTACGGATTCCGCAGTTTATCAGGTGTTCTGTGATTATTTTACAGCGGCAATGCATTCCAATTTCAGACCTTCTGCTGATGATATGGATTTTTCTTTTTAGAATCATGTTTAAGGGCTGCTGAGAGGGAGGTAGTCTTTACGTAGGTGTTGTCAGAAATTTAAACTTAATATAGATTTAATATGATTGACATTGCTTTTAGATACTTTTGCATCATTGAGTTTGGGTTCTAAGACATTTAAAAGGATGGATCATTTTAAAGAAATATATTCCGGTTACAAGCACAGGGTGTATTTTTTTGTAGCAAAATACCTTTCGGAAGAAGAAGATATTGAAGAAATTGTTCAGGATATTTTTATGCATGTCTGGAAATACTTATCCAAAGCCGGCACTCCTTCAGAAATTGAAGCGCTCATCTTTAAATCTGCCATGCAGGAAATTTCCAACTTCTACCGCAAAAGAAAAATAATCTTCGTTCCTCTTGAGAGTTCCCCGGAAAATCAGGATGAAGAAAGCTCGGAAGTCGAAAAACAATTGCAGCAGGAAGACCAGCTCAAAAAAATAGAAAATCTTCTGGAGCAGGTCCCTGAAAAAAGCCGTGAGTTTTTCATCAAAAATAAAATCCAGAATCTCAGCCTTTTTACCATAGCACAGGAAAATGATATTTCTAAAACAGCCGTTGAAAAGCATGTGAATAAAGTGCTGAAGTTTCTGAGAACGAATTTGCATTTTTTCTTTTAAGTTTTCTACTCAGATTAATCCTGCATTTTCTACTTACATTCAAGTACAATTCGCTTTCAATATTAATTCAATGTTAACTTAGATAAACAAATCGTTAAATCGAAAAAAAACAGGTTGACGATCCTACACTTCCTGCGTATTCTCTACTAAAGACCCAAAAGAGCGTATGGATTTCGAGAATCAATGGAAATCAGTTAAAGAAGAAAACCGGAAAATGAAAGATTCAGCAGATCAGCGAATCTGGAACGGGCTTCAAAATAAAATCAGATCTAGAAACAAGGCAAAAAGGTTTCTATGGGCTGCGGCTGTTCTTTTACCTTTGTTTACGGTGATGACTCTTTTCTTTACTGATAATGATATGAAATCTTCGTTCCATCAGCAAATGGTCTTCAAATCTGAAAGGATGCAAAAGGAATTCACTTTACCGGATGGTAGTATCATTACATTAGAACCGGAAAGTGAATTGACCCTGACAGATGATTTCGGAAAGAAAGGTAGAAATGTATCTTTTAAAGGGAAGGCATTTTTCAGTGTTGCTAAAAATAAAGCGTTGCCTTTTATTATCGATGCCAATGGCTTTAAAGTAAAAGTGTTGGGAACAAAATTCCTGTTGGATCAGAGATCCGAAGACAAAAAAGTCTATCTGAAGGAAGGTAAAGTAAAAATTGATTACAACGGTCATACCACATTCCTTTTACCCAAAGAAACCTGGCTTGCTGAGAAAGACGGAACAGAAAAGCATTTCTATGATCAGGATGTAGTAAGGACATTTGATTTTAATGAAATGAAATTCGGGCAGGCCATTTCTCAACTGGAGAAGACCTACAATATTTCCATAACCTATCCTCAGCATTATCAGGAGAATATTATCAATGGAGATATTACCGGAGACTTTGATAAAGTTATAAAAACTATAGGATTTCCATTTAATCTTAATACAAGAAAAGAATCTGCAAATCATATCATTTTAGAAAAATAATGCACCAGTAATTGGGGTTACCGATGCATTGAATATAAATCAGTCAAATAACAACTAATTTCAGCAAAGCTATGAAAAAAACAACAATTAGCATGATGTTGTTGGGTCTTTTGTGTGCGCCACAGTTTACCTACGCAGAGGCTAACAAATGTTTTCAACAGTCCGTTATTCAGCGGAAAACGCCATTAATTAAAATCTTTGAAAAACTTTCCAAAGAGCACGGCGTAAAATTCTTTTATTCGGTTTCAGACCTGAAAGATATCCAGGTGGATGAATCTCAGGTGAATTATCAGTCCTTATCAGCATCTTTAGACTATCTGAAAAAAAATGTAGGTCTGGACTTCAATGTAGATCAAAAAACGGTAACCGTTCGTCTTAATGTAAGAGCCATGGCAAAAATCCAGAGAACCAACGCTCAACCGTCCGGAGAATTTTTAAGTCCAATGAAAGACACCGTAAAATCCAGAGAAAAAAATATTGATGAGGTTGTTTTGGTAGGGTACGGGAAGCAGAGTAAGAAGAACAACTCTGGCTCTATTTCTTCTATCGACGAGAAACAGATGAAGGGCGTGGCTTCCAGCAATTTTGGGGATATTATTGCGGGAAAAGCAACCGGGGTTCAGATTACTCAGGCCAATGCAACACCGGGAGGCTCACCCTCAATCAGAGTAAGAGGTATCGGAACTTTAACCGCCGGCTCCAATCCTTTGATTGTTGTGGATGGCCTTCCTTTAACGGAAGGCTCCAATCTGAATGCTATTGATCCTAATTCTATTGCCAAAATTGATATTTTAAAAGATGCCGCGTCCGCAGCCATTTATGGTTCCAGAGGAGCCAACGGAGTGATTATCATTGAAACAAAGCAGGGAAAAAAGGGGAGAATGGCTGTTTCTTTCGATTCCTATTACGGAATGCAGTTGAGAAGTGATAATGTGAAACTGGTTAATGCTTATGATATGGCCACTTTTCTGAAGGAAGCCAGAGACAACAACTATCTGTCTAAAGGGAGTAACAGAAGTGTTGCTGATAATAATGCAACAAGAATAAGCAAAGGAGCTTCTTTAAGGGAATTAATCCCCGATTATCTGGCTCCTTATCTGGCAAAACAGCCGGGATTAACAGATACCGACTGGTTGAATACGGTGATGAAACCGGCACCTATAAGCCAGACTTCACTGAATATTACCGGAGGAAGCGATAAGAGCAAATATGCTTTTACCATGAGTTATTTTAATCAAAAAGGTCTCGTTATCGGAACAGATTACGAAAAATTCTCCACCAGTGTAAACCTTTCCACAGAACTTACCGATAGATGGAAAGTGGGAGTAACAATGACGCCTTCTTACGCAACAGGGACGATCAATGCTGCAGAAAATTCGAGAAGCTACAATCCTTTGCAGATGGCGACAGCAATGTATCCTTTCTTTAAACCTTATAATGATGACGGAAGCCTGGCTATTTCACAGCAGATCTTAGGAAATACAGCCACTGACGGAGCATTGGTGGAAAATCCGGTTGCCGTGCAGGAGATGACGAACAGGAAATATACTTTATTTAAAACATTTGGAAATATTTTTACAGAGCTTGAATTACTGAAAGGCTTGAAATACAGGTTGTCAGTAGGAGGAGATTACACCAATTACGAATATAATTTCTTCGATCCTTCCACAGTGGGGGCTTACAGGGCAGCTGCTCCGGATGTTACGTTTGCGAACAGAACAGAATACATCCGCAAAAATTATTTAATTGAAAACTTACTTTCTTTTGATCAAAAATGGGGTTCTCATCGCATAGATGCAATTGCAGGGCAGTCGTTTCAGCAGGAAGACAATACCCAGCTCTTAACTGAAGCCACAGCATTTCCCGATAACAGCATCCGAAATATTGCAGGAGGAACCTCATTTAAAAATACATTGACCCAATACAAATGGCGGTTACTCTCTTATTTTACCAGAGTGAATTATACATTTGATAATAAGTATAATCTGATGGCTTCTTACCGAAGAGATGGCTCTTCACGTTTCGGAAAGAATTCGAAATGGGGAGATTTCTATGCATTCTCTGCAGGCTGGACCATTAGTAATGAAAATTTCTTTCCTGAAAATACGATCATAACGGATCTGAAACTCAGATACAGTCTGGGAAGCAACGGAAATAATCAGATTCCTAATTTCGGGGCACTTTCATTGATGAATCCTGATAATTATAATTTCGGAGGAGTTTTAGTACCGGGCTACACCACAGCAACAGCACCCAATCCCAATATCTCCTGGGAAAAATCAAGATCAAACAACTTCGGGATCGATTTTTCTTTGTTTAAAAATATCCTGAATATTTCTGCAGATTATTATATCCTCAACAGAGATGGTTTGCTATTGGATGTTCCCGTTCCACAACAGTCAGGTTTCAGCACATCCCTACAGAATATCGGTAAGATCAAAAACTCCGGTTTTGAATTACAGATTGCTTCAAAGACGTTTACCATTGCTAAAGATTTTACCTATTCAGGAAGTTTTAATTTTTCAACCAATAAAAATGAAGTGTTAGCGCTGGCAAACGGACAAAACCAGATTATCACCGGAGAAAATAATTTTTCAGTAACCAAAGTGGGTGGGTCGATAGGCGAGATGTATGGGTACAATATCCTGGGTATTTATAAAACGCAGGAGCAAATCAACAATTCGCCACATATTACCGGAACCATGGTAGGGGATTATATTATGGAAGATCTGAACGGAGACGGAAAAATTGATGTCAATGATAAAAGGAGTTTTGGAAGTGGGGTTCCCCAATATATTCTGGGTTTCAATAACAATTTCAGATACGGACTTTTTGAACTGAGTTTCTCATTATATAGCGAAATCGGTAAAAAAATCTACAATGCTGATGCTGTGACCACTTTAGAATCCGGTGAGGGCTTCGGAATGGCTTCCCAATATTACTTTGACAACAGATACAATGCCGTATCCAATCCTGATGGATTTTTCGGGATGCCGAATATGAACTTTTCCAACAACAGAAAAGAAGCAAGAACGTCGAATTTATACTTTAAAAATGCAGATTATGTAAGATTGAGATCATTGCGTCTGGCTTTTAATTTTCCTAAATCGATGCTGGGAAATATCGGTTTGGAGAACGCTCAGATCTATCTGGTAGGAAATAATCTTTTCACCCTGTCAAAATATAAAGGAATGAACATCGATGCTACCTCAGACAATGTTCTTACCCAGGGCTTTGATCAGGCATATTATCCGGTCGCTAAAATTTATTCTGTGGGCTTTAATCTTAAATTTTAAAATCATGAAAAAAATATTCATTACTATATTCAGCCTTTCGGTGATGTACTCGTGCTCGTCTGATCTTTTGGATGTAAATCCTGAGGCCCAGAAAGTTTCATCACAGTTCTATACCAACTCTTCAGAAATTGAACAGGGAATCATTTCAGTATATGGAGCGCTTCAGTACACCGGACAATACCAGCTGGCAATGCCTGCTTTAGGAGAATTACCTTCAGATAATACCTATGATGAGGTTCCTGCCAACGACTCTTTTACCTATGGTGAGCTGGATTTTTTCACTATCCAGCCCAATAACAGTTTGATTGCGAGTACCTGGAAAGATAATTATATCGGAATTCAGCAGGCCAATATTATTCTGACAAGAATCGGGAAAATTCCTGATATGACAGATGCACTGAAGAATACAAGGATTGGTGAAATGAAATTTCTGAGAGCGCTGATGTATTTTAATCTGGTAAGAATCTATGGAGATGTTCCGTTGGTTTTAAAAGAAACTACAAATGTCAATGATTATTTTGGCCAGCCAAGAACTCCTGTTGCAGAAGTATATGCTGCTGTAGAAAAAGATTTGAAAGAATCTATTGATCTTCTACCAACAACGACCACACAAAAGGGGAGAGTAACCAAAGGAGCTGCTTTGGGAATTTTGGGTAAAGTACTTCTTACACAGAACAAATTTGCTGAATCACTGACCTATTTGAGTCAAATAGAACCTTTAGGCTACCAGCTTTTGGCTGATGTGAATAAAATTTTTGATGTCACGAATAAAAATAACGCAGAAATTATTTTCGATGTACAGTTTGCTTCAGGATTGAACGGAAATTCGGAGGGAAGTACGGCATTTCAGATGTTCAGTCCTTCAGGATCGGTTTCAGGAGCAAAAGGGCACAATCTTCCTACGAAAGAAGTATATAATCTTTATTCAACAGGAGATACAAGACGGTCTGCCTATATCGGACTTACTTCAAACGGAATTCCTTTCAGTAAAAAACTGGTAAAAACATCCAATACAATTGCAGATGGAGGAAGCAATTTTGTGGTATTGAGATTGGCAGACGTTTTTCTGATGATGGCAGAATGTTTTGCCCAGCAGAATGACTTGACCAGTGCAAATCTATATCTCAATAAAATTAAAGCCAGAGCCGGAATTGCACCTGTAAACCTTTCTACAAAAGAAAATCTTCTCAATGAAATTGACCGCGAAAGAAGACTTGAATTCGTAGGAGAGGGACACCGCTGGTTTGATCTTCTGAGAACCGGAAAAGCGATCTCGGTGATGACTGCTTACTTTAATAATAACCCAGGGTACAGCACTGCACAGATCAAACCTTATCATCTTCTGATGCCGGTTCCACAAGGACAAATCAATACGGACCCTGCCATTAAACAAAATCCCGGATATTAATTAAACATTTGAAATTATGCTAAACAATACATTACTACAAGTATTTCTTCTTACTTTCTCTTCTCTGTTTTTTGCTCAACAAAAGAAAATTTCACTTTCTGAATTTCCTGATGAAAAAGTACTGGTGGTTGCTCACCGCGGCGACTGGAGAGAAGCTCCGGAAAACTCAGTGTGGGCGGTAAAGAAAGCCATTGAAAAAGGGGTGGATATGGCTGAAATAGATCTTGCCATGACCAAAGACAGTGTTTTGATCCTGATGCACGATAACACGATCGACAGGACGACAACAGGAAAAGGAAAACCATCTGACTTCTCACTGGAAGAAATCAAAAAACTACATCTAAGAGACGGATTGGGAGTGGAAACACAAATGAAAGTTCCTACTTTGGAAGAAATTCTGGAAATCTCGGATGGAAAAATTCTTCTGAATCTGGATAAAGGTTTTGATTACATAAAACAGGTATATCCCTTGGTGAAAAAAAGAAAAATGCTCGATCAGATCCTGTTTAAAGGTCATGAAACCTACATGGAATTCGATCAGAAATATGGTGATATTAAAAATGATATTCATTATATGCCGATTATCCAGTTAGGCAAAGATGAAGACCTTAAAAAAATATCAGAATACATTAAAAACTATAAAATCTATGGTTTTGAATTTACAATCGGAACTACAGAAAAGAATCTGATTGATTTTAAATCTTTAAGAGGAAAAAAGGTCAAAATCTGGGTCAATTCATTGTGGCCGCATCATAATGCAGGAAATAATGATGATCAGGTTCTTGATAATCCTGACGTTTATGATTGGTACATCAATAAAGGGGTTAATATTATTCAGACTGACCGCCCGAAAGAACTGATCAGTTATCTGAAACGTAAAAAGCTTTATTATTGAGCAAATTAATTTTATAATATGACCAAAAACAAAAGGTGGACTGTAATAGTCCACCTTTCTTTATAATAGTTGTGTTCTGTTATTAAGACTGGATAAATTCCAAAAGATCTTTATTGATCGTTTCATGCTCTGTAGTCGGCATTCCGTGAGGGAAACCCGGGTAAGTAATCAGTTTACCGTTTTTCAACAGTTTTGCAGATTTTATAGCAGAATTTTCAATTGGAACAATCTGGTCATCTTCTCCATGTAAAACCAACACCGGAA
>JASLCD010000177.1 GCA_030146295.1 Chryseobacterium sp. | reverse complement strand
TCTATATTATGAGTGTTTTAATTATTGTTTTCCTAACGGCAGTTATTGCGTTATTTTCAGGAGTTTTTGAACAAGGAAAATTCGCAAGATACATTGGGATTTTGGGATTAATCATCGCATTGTACGTAAGTTTTATGCCGGAATGTTCGTTCTTCGACCATTACAAGCATATGTATGAGTACAGTGGCAATACTGCATTATTTACTAAAATTTCAATTGTAACAACTTTATTGTTATTCTTTCTGGGAGGTTTTGCGTTCAGCAACCATAGAAGCCACCAGTCTGAATTATATGCATTGATGCTATTTGCATTATGTGGAGGGATTATCCTTTTCGGATATCAGAACCTGGTGACGATGTTCTTGGGAATTGAAATCCTTTCTATTCCATTATATGTAATGGCCGGAGCTAACAAAACTGATCTTAGATCAAACGAAGCTTCTATTAAATATTTCCTTATGGGAGCATTTGCGACAGGTTTCTTACTGTTCGGGATTGCGTTCATCTATGGAAGTGCAGAAAGTTTTGATCTTTACAAGATTCATGATTTTGGAGTAGCCAATTCAGGGAATGTAATGTTCATCTTAGGAGTATTACTGATTCTTTGTGCATTGGCATTCAAAGTAGCTTTAGCACCTT
Source organism: Chryseobacterium sp. (assembly GCA_030146295.1). Taxonomy (GTDB): domain Bacteria; phylum Bacteroidota; class Bacteroidia; order Flavobacteriales; family Weeksellaceae; genus Chryseobacterium. The sequence goes on along the minus strand of JASLCD010000177.1, from coordinate 2,276 downwards.
TCCATATGTGGAGCCCTGATGTATATGCAGGTTCTCCTTCATTGATCACTGCTTTCATGGCAAGTGTGGTAAAAATCTCCGGATTTTTTGCCCTGTTCAGATTGATGACCCTTGGTTTCACTGGAGTGACTCACGAATGGATCAATGTTTTAGGAGTATTCTTAATCATTACATTACTTTTAGCCAACGTTATGGGTCTTGCTCAGACGAATGCAAAAAGAATGCTTGCTTACTCTTCAGTTTCTCACGCAGGATATATCGGATTGGTATTCTTCGGAATGACCAGCCTTTCTACTTATAACCTTGCCTTTTATTTATTTGCTTATTCTTTATCTACAGTAGGAGTTTTCATGTGCCTTATTTGGGTAGAAAAATTAAAGAGAGAAACTTCTTTTGGAGCTTTCAAAGGATTGGCAAAAACTGAACCTTTATTGGCAACAGTAGCAGCAATCTCTATGCTTTCAATGGCAGGAGTTCCGCTGACAGCTGGTTTCATGGGGAAATTTGCTTTATTCTCCCAAGCCATGAACGGTGCAGCTTTCTTAGTATTGGTAGCCGTTTTAGGTTCTGCCTTATCAATAGCTTACTATTTAAGATTAATTATTGCAATGTTCTTCTTTAAAGAATCAACATTCAAATCATCAGAGAAAGTTACTCTTACTTACAATATTGTTGCAGTAATTGTAATTGCTTTGATTATCATCCTGGGGATCTTCCCGGATCTGTTTGCAAGAATGTTCGGACTATAAAATCTGAATTCCAATATATAAAAAGACACAACTTTCCAGTTGTGTCTTTTTTATTATAAAATTGATGTATTCATGTACCTCTGGATAATATAAAAAAACAAAAACCTATATTTGAAAAAAACAAACCAAATAACCCCTGTATAAATTGGACATTCTAATTGATGTTAAATTTATACATCCATCCTCTTTTTTATATTACCATGAAAAAGCTTTTTCTCATCATTACATTTGCTTTAATATCGGTCAGCTGCAATTCTCAGCACAGTAAAGATTATAACTTAGGATTTGAATCAAAAACAAATAATCATAAATTGCCAGACGGATGGTTTGCCTGGGGAAATAATATTGTAAAAACAGATTCGCGACTATTTCATTCCGGGGAAAAATCTGCGGTGATTGAATCTGATACAGCAGATCACTTGGGTGGTATTGCTTATATTATGATTAATACATTTCAGGGAGAAAATGTAACTCTGGAAGGATATGTTAAAACAGAAGGAGTAAAAAATAACGCAGGACTTTTTATCAGCCTTCAAGAAAATGAAGAAGTTCACCTTGAATCGAAAGATGTAAAAACTGAATATATCCGCGGAACTACAGACTGGAAAAAATACACCATCACCCTGCCACTAGCAAAAAAATCAGGTAAAATTTTGATTGGAGGCTTCCTCAAGGGAAAAGGAAAAGTATTGCTTGATACTTTTAAAATTTACATTGACGGAAAAAACATTGAAAAGATCTTTCAAACCGCTCAGGAACTTTATCAATCTCCTGATGAATTTTTCCTTGATTCCCGATTCAGGATAGATCGTCTGAATAACCGGCAGATTGATAATCTTTATCAGTTAGGGAAAATCTGGGGCTATCTGAAATATCACAGTCCGGAAGCTGCAAAAGGAAATATTAACTGGGATTATGAGCTATTCCGTTTTCTTCCCAATATCCATTCAAAAAATTTTGACAGCCTTTTATATAGTTGGAGCAGATCCTTCAGCGGAGGTGTCAATGCAGGCAGTAAAGAAAATTATTATATAGATTTTGTTCCAGATGCAGGGAACCCGATCTTTAAAAATGAAGAATCTTACAACCGTATGCAATGGGATGATGATGGGATGAAGCTGCTTGCTCTTTTCCGTTACTGGAACAGTATCAATTATTTTTTTCCATATAAGGACATTATAGGAAAAGATTGGGACAGTGTTTTAAAAGAATATATCCCAAAATTGGTTCAGACCAAAGATGAACTAACCTATAAACTGGCCTTATTACAACTTATAAAAGAGATTAATGATTCGCACGCTTTTAATTCCGATTTCAGGAGTACTCTTGAGGAATTTTATGGAACCAATACGGCACCTTTGGGGGCTAGATTCATTGATGACCAGCTTGTTGTCACTTACATTGATAACCCAAAAAAGACTTCTGCTCTTATGGTTGGAGATATCATTACAGAAGTTGATCACAAAAAAGTCGGCGACCTTCTGACAGAAAAATCCAAATATGAAGCGGCATCCAACAGACCTGCCC
>JASLCD010000157.1 GCA_030146295.1 Chryseobacterium sp. | reverse complement strand
TACGGCTCATTAAAGTTTATATCATGAATCATAAACCAATCGAAGGTTTTTCCAAGCTTCCAAAGCAGGGGAAAATCGAATGGCTCGTAAACGAATATCTTGAAGGTAATCAGGAATATCAACATATATTAAAACAATACTGGAACGATGATGCAGACCTTCAGAAACTTCACGAAGAGTTTTCTGAAAATACCATCTCCAATTTTTATATGCCTTACGGAATTGCTCCAAACTTTTTGATCGACGGAAAGCTGTTGGCGCTTCCAATGGCTGTTGAAGAAAGTTCCGTAGTAGCAGCCGCCTCCAAGGCTGCAAAATTCTGGATCGATAAAGGAGGTTTTAAAACAACCATTATCAATACTGAAAAACTGGGACACACCCATTTTATTTTTAATGTTGAATCTCATAAATTATTACATTTCTTTAATTTCAGTTTAAAGAAAAAATTACTTGAAGCAACAGAAGATATCACAGCGAACATGAGAAAACGCGGTGGTGGTATCTTAAATATCAGTCTGATCGATAAAACAGCTGAAATGCCGAATTATTACCAGCTGAAAGCAAGCTTTGATACCGTAGATTCTATGGGAGCGAACTTTATCAACTCATGCCTTGAGCAGTTCGGAAAAACTTTGAGACAGGAAGTAGCTACCAGCGAAGATTTTACCCAGGAAGAAAAGAACTCATTACAGATTGTGATGAATATTCTTTCCAACTTTACCCCTGACTGTATCGTAAGAGCTGAGGTTTCCTGTAAAATGGAAGATTTGAAAGATGACAGCGGAATCTCTCCTGAAGAATTTGCATATAAATTCAAACAGGCAGTTACCATTGCAGAAATTGAACCTTACCGTGCGACGACTCACAATAAAGGAGTGATGAATGGAGTAGATGCTGTTGTAATTGCTACAGGAAACGACTTCAGAGCAACAGAAGCCTGTGCGCACGCTTACGCTGCAAGAGACGGACAATACAGATCTCTGACCCATTGTACAACAGAAAATGGTGTTTTCAGATTCTGGATTGATCTTCCTATTTCTGTTGGAGTTGTAGGAGGACTTACCAATCTTCACCCTTTGGTAAAATTCTCATTGGCTCTTCTTGGAAAACCTTCTGCACAGGAACTGATGAGTATTCTGGCAGTTTCAGGTCTTGCTCAGAATTTTGGAGCACTGCGTTCTCTGGTAACTACAGGAATTCAGAAAGGACATATGAAAATGCATCTCCTGAATATTCTGAATCAATTGGGGGCTACAGAAGAAGAAAAGCAACACTTTGTAACGTACTTCAAAGATAAGACAGTGAGCCACCATGAGGTGATCAATGAATTTAACAGAATGAGAGAGAACTAATGTTACAGATCATTTTGCCCATTGTATTCCTCCTTTTTGGATTCTTTTTAAAGAAAACCAATAATGAAGGGTTCAGAAGCTCCAAGAGATTTGCCAATATGTTTATCATTCTGGGAATCTCTACCTTGGTAGCTAAGTTTATTTTAATGTACCTAAAATCAAAATAGTGAAAAAGAGTATTGTATTTTTCTTACTGATTTCCGGGTTAAGTTTTTCGCAACAGCAAAAAGTGAAGATAAGTAATCTCCAGCCGAAAACTGAAGATACCGTTTTTCCTGTTGTTTCTTATTCTGAAAATCCCAGGGTAGAAAATAAAATCAATACATTTCTGCAGGTAGATCAGCTGGAATATGTTCCCGGATCTGGCGGAAACCCTTTTAAACTGGCTTCTACGGCTACGAATTCCTATTCAAACTATCTTTATTTTTACAGGTGGGATAAGATTGAAACACCCCAAAATATTCTGAGTATTGCAATAGATGGTGAAGCTTCAGGTGCTTATCCTGAAGGTTTTTTAATCTGGGAGAATTTTGATCTGAGAACAGGAAATTTTATCAATGCTGAAGATGTATTCCAGTCAGGATCAATAAAAACAGTGGAAGGTATTATTCAGAAAAGAGTAAAGAAAAGAATCTCTGATTTTCTTACCCAACTGAAAGCTGATAAAGATCCTTCTGAGGAAACTAAAGATCAGATTGCAATGTATGAAGACTGTTTTACAGATCATACTTTGAAAGGTATCAGGTATTTCTTTGGAAAAGATAAATTGACTTTTGTTGCCGGTAGATGTTCCAACCATGCGATGAGAGCTTTGGATGACTTGGGCAGTCATGACATAGAATTTTCCTACAAAGAGCTGGAAAAATACTGGAGCCCTTATGCGAGAAATTTGATTTCCGGTTCTGAAAAAACAGAAATAACCAGTCTTACTAATAAATTGTATAAGGGAAAGATCGGTGGAAAGTATTCTATTACTGTTTTGATCGGTGAAGTTTATGATGATGGTTCTTTTTCTGCAAAATACTGGTATGATAAAAATAAAAAGCTGATTGAGTGGAACGGAAAGCTAAAAGGTAATCATATCTCCATTATAGAAAACGATTATTATAGTGAAGAAGCCAACCAGTGGATTTTCAAAGCCTTGGTGGAAGCAGATCTGCAAGGCAGGAAAATTATAGGAACATGGCAGGATGATACAACAAAAAAATATTTAACCTTAGAATTAGAAGAGTTATAAAATGAAAACAATTACTTTAGTTTTTGGAGCAGTTTACGGAATGGTGTCTGTGATCCTGGGTGCCTTCGGAGCACACGCTTTAAAGAAAATATTAGCTGTGGAAAGACTGGAAAGTTTTGAAACAGGAGTAAGATATCAGATGTATGCAGCATTTTTCTTGTTGATCATCGGATATATCTTAAAATTTGAAACGTCTGCCGAGAAATGGACCTCCATTTTAATGATTGTAGGAACATTGCTGTTCTCAGTAAGCATCTATTTCCTGAGTATGCAGGATTATCTGGGAATGAATCTTAAATTCTTAGGACCTATCACTCCGCTTGGAGGTTTAATGATGATCTTAAGCTGGGGAATGCTGATCTTATATTTTGTTAAAAACAGAATATAAGAATGAAGATTAACAGAAGAAGACGGTTAATACGAACATTCAATCTCTTAGATCAACCTATCAGATTCAATCCTTTTGTGTTCAGCCGTACTTGTTTTATGTGGGCTTTTACAGGTCTTGTGGGCGGTATTATTGCCGGAGGGTATTGGATCGTATTGGAACATTTCACTGAGTTTCTGGCCGAATTTCAAGGTTGGCAGGTGATTCCTACGATGGCTATCTGTGGATTGCTGGCAGGATTAGTCATTCATTTTATTGGGGATCCGGGTGAAATCCATCTGATCGTTAATAACATCAGATTCAATAAAGGGAAACTGGAACCGAAGAACAATCCTTCGATGATTCTTTCATCTTTGTTTTGTGTAGCTTCGGGAGGAAGTTTGGGGCCGGAAGCTCCTCTTGTACAGGTAACGGGTTCTACAGGAACCTGGCTGGGAAAAATTTTCAGACTGAAAGGTGAAGAACTGCGCTCTTTGAGCATTGCAGGGATGGCTTCTGGTTTTACTGCATTATTTGGGGCACCGCTTGGAGGAAGTCTTTTTTCTCTGGAAATCCTGCATCATAAACATGCTGTAGAATATTATAAAGCTATTATTCCTGCTCTGGTAGCGAGCTGCTTCAGTTACCTTATGTTTGCGTTGATTATTCATTTAGGAATTGGGGCAACCTGGGATCTGAAAGCATATCATTATACCGGAGTATATGATTTTGCCTATGCTACTATCTTTGGAATTGTAGGAACCTTATTTGGCTGGATCTTTATTTTTGTAGTCAAATTTTTCAAAAAGATTTTTGAATACAGAAAATTCCCGATTTATATTAAAACATTGGTGGGAGGAATTGTTTTAGGAATCATTGCCTATAATTTTCCCATTACAAGATATTTTGGACATAACGAGATCAATCAGCTGATCGGGGGTAATTTCGGGCTGAATTTTCTACTCTTAGTTCTGGTTTTTAAAATACTGGCCATCGCTATTACAGTAACTTCAGGATGGAGAGGAGGGTTTATCATTCCTTTATTCTTCGTAGGAACAACATTAGGGCTGATCATCCATAATTTATTTCCATCCGTAGATACTACATTAGCCATTGTAAGCTGTATGGCAGCCATCAATGCATGTGTGACAAGAACACCGATGAGTACAACAATTATCTTAGGAACACTTACCGGGTTTACCTATTTTGTACCGATCTTATTTGCCAGTCTTACAGGATATTTCCTGGCTCCAAGAATTCCGTTTATCGGATCTCAGTCTGAGCGATTGGCAGAAGAATAATGATATGATACCAAAGAAATCCCCATGGGTTTTAAAGATCAGTTTAAATCAAAAAGTTCAGGAATTTCCTGAACTTTTTGATTTTATAAAGTGAAATTTTCTTTCATCCATTTAAGCTTATTGTAGCTTTTAAGGAATTTTGTTCTGACAGAAATAAATTTTTCCTGAGCTTCAATCATTTTATTTTCCCTTGAATTGATCAGGAATAGAGAACTTTCACCATTGCTGTATCGGGTTTCTTCTGCGGTAAGTAGCTTTTGGTAATTGATCAAATTGTTTTGTGAAAGCGAGATCTGGACCTGGTAATTGATAAGTTCATTTTTATACGTTTCAATTTTGGTATCAAGTTCTCTTTTTTTGATTTGTGTATCAAAACGGTTTTGTTCCAGCTTTAGTTTGGCCATCTGATAATTGGCTTTGGCTTCTCTCTGAAATACCGGGATTTCAAGCTTCAATCCATATTGAAAATTATTGTCAAAAAGAGGCAGATAATCCGCCCGGTAATTTTCTTTATTGAAGAAATTATACATAAAATCCAGCTTAGGAAGAAAGCTCTGCCATTTCAATCTGCGTTCACTTTCCAGAAGATAATGTTTCTGATGATAATAGAGAATGGATAAATGATTATCGGTCCTTTTATGCTTAAATTCCTGAAGAAGAAATTCAAAGTCAGCGTAAGCAGGATGATCCGAAAGCTGATCTCCGGGATAGATCAGCTGTGAAATTTCATAAATTTCCCGATTATCTTTCCACAAAAAAAGCTGAAGCTGCTGGGTACTTTTTACAAAGTTTAAATAAGCTTCCTTTTGCTTAAGTTCAAAGCTCTGCAGTTGTGATTGGGCCTCAACAGTATCTATGGCTGCTCTTTCTCCATATTCAAAAGTTTTTTTGATGAGGTGCAACCGGTTTCTGTTAATTTCAACCGCTTTTGTCTGCAGTCTGTAAATTTCAAAATTCTGAACCCATTCCCAATAGGTGTTTTCGGCATCAAGAAGAAGTTCATTGGTTAAAATACTTTGTTCGGCCTCTGTCATTTTTGAAGCAAATTTTGCCTGATCCAGCATCGCTCTCCGTTTATCATACAGAAGATTTTTGGCCAATGGAACAGATATTCCAAAACTGTATAGTCCTCCTTTTGTATCGCTGGAATTAAGTTTTTCACCTTCCAGATGATTATATCCTGCCGTAAGATCAACTCCATACCAGGTGGGGATTCCGAGCTCCAGGTTTTTTTGCCGGTAATACTGCGTGCCGTCAATATTTTTTTCTCCAAGTTTTCCACCCAAAACAGGATCAAAACCACCTCTTGCCCTGATGATTTCCGATTGGGCAATTTTATTCTGAAGCTGATATTTCATAGCCAACGGATGATAATTTTTGACGATTGAAATAAATTCCTGTGCAGAAATCGTAAGAGAATCCTGAGCAATACCATACTGAAAAAAGAATAGGATCAGTATAAAAAGAACTTTATTTTGTTTTTTCATACACATTGGATTCATTTTTTACTTCATAATAATCAGGCGGAAAACCATTGATATTTCTCCAGAGTTCATACCAGATGGGAACATCGTTGAGAATAGCAATACCCTGGACACCTGCTCCCATTTTAATTTTAGGAGGCCACCTTTTTTCATTTTTATCTTCAACGATCAGCGCTTTGAAGAGCCCGTTGCTACTGATATTACTCTCTACAGCAACTACTTTCCCGGCAAAGGTTCCATAGCTGGAATTGGGCCATCCCGAGAAAACAATGGCAGGAAAACCATCAAAAATACACATCACACGCTGATTTTCTTTGACGAGCGGAAGATCTACCGGTTTTATATAAATTTCAACAGCATAATCTACTGCAGTAGGAACAATTGTTCCGATATTTTCGCCGTCTTTAAGAACTTCTCCGATTCCTGTTTTATTGAGCTGTACAACCTGCCCGTCCTGAGACGCAATAATAAAATATAAGCCCTGTCTTGCTTTGTAATTGGCTACCTGATTTTCCAGCTTGGCAATATCTCCTTCACTTCCCTCAATCTGTCCCATATTCTGGAAGCGCTCACCTTCTATCTTACTGAGCTTCTCTGTGTAATCCTGAATAACCGCATTTTGTTCAATTCCTGTATTGATAATTTCCTGACGGGTTTGAGCCACTTTGTTTTCTGATGCCGTTTTTTTGGCAATAGCATTTTGATAAGAAATACTTCTCTGCTGGAATTGGGTAAGAGAAACCAGGCCTTCCTCAAACATTTTTTTCTGGCGGGTAAACTGATCTTCGGAAAGTTTAAGCTCATTAGTAGCCGCTGTCAGTTCGGCTTCCTCACCGGTAAGCTTATTATTGAGCTGGCTTATTTTTATTTTTACCTGATTCAGCTTTAAATCTCTTGCCGAATGCAAGGCCTGAAGCTGGCTTTTAACTGTTCCTGCTTTTGCTTCATAGAAATCTCTTACTCCTTTTTTGGCATTCACCTGTTCCTGAGTTCTCTGTACCAAAAGCGGATCAAGATAATCTTCCTTTATTTCTGAAAGCTGTAATAAAGTATCTCCTTTTTTTACATAATCTCCGTTCTTGACATACCATTTGATGATTTTGCCCGGGATAGGAGAGTGAAGCTGCTGTGGGCGCTGTTCCTGATAAAGAGAAGTAACCTTTCCCTTTACTTTTATATTTTGCGTCCAGGGAAGAAATAAGGTAATGATACCGCCTATGAATATAAACAGAAACCATCTTTTTACTCTGGATTTTTTGTGGATATGGTAGATATTGTCAAATGACTGTAGTTTCATTTTACTGATTATTTTGAGATGTTGTTAACGTTCCTCCTTCCATATGAATATGCTGGTCGGCATACTTCAGAAGCTCTGCATCCTGAGAAACAATAATGATGGTTGTATTTGCCTTGATTTTCTGCAGATATTGCATCAGCTTTTCCTGATATTCTTCGCGGATTCCTGCAAAAGGATTTTCCAGAATGATCAGCCTTTTTTCACCGAGCAGGGCGCGGAGAAGCAGTATTTTTTTCCTGGAACTGAAGGTGATTTCGGGATCCGTTTCACTCACTTCTGTGAAAAAGCCACTGCTAAACATACTCGGAATATTGTCTATACCGATATTTTCAGAAAGTTCAAGAATATCTTCCGTATGGCTTTGGCTGTTTCCCAGTATGATATTTTCTTTGACTGTTCCCTGAATAATCTTCATATTTTCAAGGTAAAGGCCTATCGTATTTCTTAACTGCTGCTTCTCGATATTTTTTAAAGGAATTCTGTCAATCAGAATAGTTCCTGAGCTGGGCTCAAAGAATCCTGTTATCATATTAAGAAGAAGGGTCTTTCCTGATCCCAGCTTTCCGGTTAAAATAGTAAGGCTGTTTTCTCTAATTTTAAAGTTGAGGTCAGAAAGTATAGGAGTGTTATCATTAAATGAAAAGCTCACATTTTTAAACTCAATTTCAGTCCCTGTTTCCTTCTGGGATAATGTGATTTCTCCGTTGGACTCCTCTTTAAGCTCTGTGATTTTAGAGAGTTTGGCAAAAGAAGCTATCAGATCATAATAGCTTTCAAGACTTACAATAAGTTTTTCTACCGCAGACATTATGCTTAAAACAACGATTTCTGTCGCAATAAAAGCGCCTATATTCAGTTTTTGATTAATCAGAAGGTACGTTCCAATGGCCAGCATGGCTAAAGTGATAATGACCTTAAATGCAATGATCGTTTTATACTGAAAAACAAGTACTTTAAAATGAGCTGTTCTGTGTTTCAGGTATTCAATCACTCTTTCATCTGTTCCTTTCAGATGTGATTCATTTTCAAAATGCATTTTAAATGTTTTCACAGAACCGGCGATATCTTCTATCCAGGCTGCTGTATCATATTTTTTGTTGCTTTCTTCAATACTGGATTTGATCCCGCTTTCCATCGTATATCTGAAAATAATGACTACGGAGAGAATTACCAACCCTCCGAATGCTAAAAACCAGGGATGATAAAAAGAAAGCAAAAGAATTCCAAAAACAATCTGTATCAGCGCTGTAGGGATTTCCAGTAATATTTTTGAAATTCCCTTCTGAAGATTTTGAATATCAAAAAAACGGTTAACAAGTTCCGGGAGATAGTATTTTCTTGTATAGGAAAGGTCTGCTTTGGGAATTTTGTCTGCAATGGCAATAGAAAATTCTACAAATATTTTTTGCTGGATCTTCTCAATGATTTGAATAACTTTTAATCTGAAATAACCGGCAAGCCAGGTTCCTATCACAACAAAAAAGATGAGAATGTAAATAGAAGTTGTCATTGTAGCACCCATTACAAAGCTTACGATAGACTGTATTCCCAAAGGAACACTCAGGAGCACCAGCCCATTGAGTATAGCATAGAAATAAATATTGGTGACATCTTTTTTTTCTTTTGTAATATAGCGTATGAGTCTTTTTCCCTGTTCATTAGCTGGTATTTCCATTGTTCTTCTTTAGTAAAGGTTACATGTTTAGGTACATTAAATTTTCCATAAATATTGGCTGTAGCTCAGAATATATTGTCGGAAAACATGCCGTTTTCAAGAGTACTTTGATAGCAGATCAGAGAACTTTTTGAAAGCTGTAAAGCTGCCATTTTGTATCTGTTATTTCGGGGTCTCAAAGATAATGGATGGGATTTGTTAATATTCTTATCTACATTAGAATGCCATTAAAATGTGATTAGAATATTGTCGTCAGATTTAGTTTTTTTATGATCATTATCATATTATTCATAGATTCACCGCTTTGAATCTGATAAGATCGCAGATAA